>JBIIWE010000044.1:0-9494 GCA_044339075.1 Daejeonella sp.
AAACTAAAAGGTTCAACAATTGGGGCAAGTACTGATTTGGATGGACGATATAGTATAAATGTCCCAGATAGGAATGCTATTCTAGTCTTCACCTATATAGGTTATATATCCCAGGAGATAGTACTTGGTGATAAGACCATTTTGAATGTCAAACTTGAGTCTGCTAACACCGCTCTTACAGAGGTTGTAGTTACTGCATTGGGTATTTCACGTGAGAAAAAAGCCCTGGCCTATTCTGTATCTGAAGTTAAAGGCGATGAATTAACTCAGGCCAGAGAAACAAACGTTGCTAATGCACTAAGTGGAAAGGTTGCAGGGGTGAATGTCAGTGGAAATGCCACAGGACCCGGAGGATCAAGTAGGGTTATCATTAGAGGAAATGGATCTCTGGCAGGAAATAATCAACCTCTTTACATTGTAAATGGGATGCCAATGGATAATTCAATTCCCGGCGGAGGAGCAAGTTCAACTGGTGGTGGAATAAATGTTGACAGAGGTGATGGAATTGCCGGAATTAACCCAGATGATATTGAGTCGATAAGTGTATTGAAGGGCGGTCCAGCAGCTGCATTGTACGGTTCAAGAGCATCTAATGGTGTGATATTAATAACAACTAAAAAGGGGGTAGCATCAAAAGGTATCGGCGTAGAGCTTAACTCGACATCTACATTTGAAACTATTTCTGTTATTCCCGATTGGCAATATGAATATGGGCAGGGAATAGATGGAGTTAAACCAGCTTCAGCCGCAGCGGCAAGAAGTGCTGGTCGTTTATCATTTGGGGCTAAAATGGATGGTCAGCCATCAATCCAATTAGATGGGCAAACTCGACCATATTCTCCTGCTTATGTAAAAGATAATTTTGATAATTTCTATAGGATGGGTTCTACCTATTCTAACACTGTAGCATTTACAGGTGGAACTTCAGATCTCAATTTTCGTTTCTCTGTAGCTAATGTTGATGCCAATGCTATATTGGAAAAATCATCTATTAACAGAAAAATTGCCAATCTTAATGTGAATGCTGCTCTTGGGAAAAGAATATCCATTGAAGCAATCGGACAGTATAATTTGGAAGACGGCGTTAATAGACCTAAAGTTGGTTATGCGGATCATAATCCATCCTGGGCAACTTATCTGGTGGCAAATACCATGGATATCAGAAATCTGGCACCCGGTTATGATGCGAACTTTAATGAAACACTCTGGAATGCTTCCAGTGCAGCTACAAACCCATATTTTGTAATTAACAGATATAAAAACGGGGATAATAAAAATCGCTTTTTAGGTCAGTTCAGTGTGAAGTTTGATATTCTAAAGAATTTATTCGTCAAAACGAGTGTCAGCAAAGACTTCTATAAGTTTAATGCAGAGAATATAATACCTACAGGAACTGCAGCAGCTCCAAAAGGTGAATTTGAAAATATTCAAGCCAGTGTTTCTGAAACCAATTCAATGGTTAGCCTAAACTATAATGCTAAATTTTTCAAGAATTTTAGTTTTATGGCAATGCTTGGTGGAAACCAGCAGCAGAGTGTTTATGATCAAACTAATATCAGAGGTACTGAATTTACTATACCATTCTTTTATAGTTATACCAATGTCGCTGCTTTGAACACTAGTCCAAATTATGAACAATCAAAAATTAATTCTGTTTTTGGTTCAGCTGATTTAGATTATAAAAGGATTGCATTTCTTACTGTCTCGGCGAGACAAGATTGGTTCTCTACCCTTAGTCCAAAGAACAATACTATCTTATATCCATCTATAGGTGGAAGTTTGATTTTATCTGAAGCCTTAAAAATGCCTTCATTTATCAATTTCATGAAGTTAAGGACATCCTGGGCACAGGTAGGGGGAGCTACCCCAAGTCCTTATATGTTGAATCAGACGTTTAATATGATTCAAGGAGGTCATAATGGCAGGCCTGTACAGGGATTTTCTTCAAGATTGGTTACTAATCCTGATTTAAGGCCTTTGACATCTACTACTTACGAAGCTGGTTTGGATGTTCAGCTTTTTAACAACAGAATTGGGATTGATTTCACGGTATATAATAGAAAAACAACTGATGATATTGTAAGAACAACAATTCCCAATACCAGTGGTTATACTGAAGCACTCCTGAACGTTGGTGAGGTGAGCAATAAAGGAATAGAGTTTTTGATCAGTGGAAAACCATTAAAAAGTAAAAAATTCCGCTGGGATATTAGTTACAACTTTGCATATAACCGAAGTGAAATTGTAAAACTTGCAGAAGGTTTAACGGAAGTTACTATTGGTAACGGAGTTGCTGGAGGTATAGTTCAAAATAGAGTTGGAATGCCTTTCGGTATGATTAGAGGATTCATGCATAAGAAAGATGCAAATGGACAAACCGTTTTTAATACAATTAGTAATCTTCAAGTAGTTAGTCCTTTATCAGATCTTGGAGTAGGTGTTCCACCTTATACCATGGGCTTAACCAATAATTTCGGATATAAAAATATATCCTTAAATATACTTCTCGATGGAAAGTTTGGAAATACAGTATGGTCTAATACTAACTGGTATGCATCTCGCTTCGGTTTACCAAAATCTACACTTCCAGGTCGTGAGAGCGGACTTCCTTTAAAAGGAGTAACTGAGGCAGGTGCTCCTTATTCATATACCGTTCCTGTAGTGCAAATTGATAATTATTATAATTCGCAGCAAAGTTATACTGGATTGTTTGCCTTTGATGGAAGCTTCATTAAATTACGACAGGTAATTATAGGGTATAAACTTCCTATTTCGAAAGTTGGTTCATTGAAATTTCAATCTGCTACCCTATCTGCGGTAGCTAGAAATTTGTTCATTTTGTATAGCAAAACTGATAATTTCGATCCGGAATCAAGTAATACTAGTGACAATGCTCAGGGTCTGGAAGCTTTCGGACTTCCTAGAACAAGAAGTATCGGTTTAAATCTACAGGTAAAGTTTTAATCATTTAATCTAATTGAAATGAAAAATCATTTTTTCAGAAATACAGCTATTGTTTTAATAATGTTATTCGGAGTATCCTGTGATAAGGGATTTGAAGAATTAAATATTAATCCTAATGCCGCTACAAATGCAGTTCCTGAATTTTTGTTAACAAAAGCTCAGTTATCTTCGGCTAGATTTGAATATTTTATGCTTGGTGGTGCTATGCAACACATGGCTAATTATAATATCGGGCAGGCGCAAGGTGACAAGTATGTTGGAAATCTTGGCTGGCAGTCAGGTCTTTTTGAAGCCTTCTACATTTCTGAAGGCCTTGAAATAGAGGAAGTTATTAGGTCTGTTTCAAGTAATCCAGACTTTATCAATAAGCTGGCAGTTGCAAGGATCTGGCGTGCTTATGCCTATCATCGTATAACTGATATGTATGGAGATATTCCATATAAGGAAGCAGGAAAAGCGGCATCAAGCAAAATTTACAAGCCTAAATATGATAAGCAATCTGATATTTATGCTGATATGCTTAAGGAATTGGATGAAGCGGCAAAGAGTTTTAATACCGCTAAACCCACTTTTGGTGCAGCAGATTTAGTTTATGGAGGCAATATTCCAAAATGGCAGAAATTTGCTTATTCATTGATGCTAAGGTTAGGAATGCGATTAAGTAAAATAGATCCTGCAATGGCAGAATCCTGGGTTAAAAAAGCAATTGCTGGAGGGATCATAATTAGTGACAATGACATTGCAACTATTCAATTCGTAGAAGGAGGACAGATCTCAAGCCGTAATCCGATTGCTCAAGGATTAATGGATTATGATTACAACACTCCCCAGAGTGTGGATAACAGGCTTGGTGGCAAATTGTCAAAAACCCTGATTGATCATTTGAAGAAGACCAAAGATCCACGACTTAATGCCTTAGCCGTTGTATGGGTGAGGGCCTCGCCAACTACCCCCTATGTTGCAGATACTACTTCTGCCATTCAAACAGGTATGCAAAATGGAATTTGGGATTCCGCGCCTGCAAATTTTGGAACCTATTCAGAACCTAATCCTAATACATTGTTGCGATATAATTCTCCAATGTTTATGTTTACTTCATTAGAAGGGAATTTGTTATTGGCTGAAGCATCTATCAGAGGTTGGCATACTGGAAGTGCTGAAGATGCATTTAACCAAGGTGTAAAATCTGGAATGCAGCAATGGGCATTATATGGCCCGGATGGGGTAATTGCAAGTGCCAGAGTAAATGCTTATATAAAATTGAATGCATTTAAAACTACCGGGACATTTAACGAAAAATTGGAACAGATATCTACTCAAAAATGGGTTGGACTTTGCTTCATTGATGAATTTGAAGTCTATTCAACTTGGCGTCGTACCGGATACCCATCTTTAGTTCCAGTAAATTATCCTGGTAATTTATCGGGGGGAACTATTCCAAGACGTATGGTAATCGGGACAAATGAGCAGAATTCAAATAGTGAAAATTATATTGCTGCAATGACTCGTCAGGGTAGTGCTAATTATAATATTTTGACTAACAGAGTTTGGTGGGATGCAAAATAGGAAAGACCTTAAATAAATTAAGATGTAATTTTATTTTCGAATTTTTTTATAAGAATCCCTTTTACTTTTATAATAAACATTGCCTTTATCAAAGGTTTGCTGTTAAATATTAAAACATGAAAAGAAGAAATTTTTTAGAGAAAACACTAGCCACAAGCGGAGCTTTATTAGTTCCAGGAGCTTCTATTGCAGCTATTCACAACACATCAAAAGAAAGTAAGGCACCAGTAGATAAAAATGATAATGAAACGATTTTTGATGAAGTAATTATAGAAAGGCCTGTCAAAGGTAAACCTCACCTGGGTAAAGTTTTAGCAGTAATTCAGCCCCATTGTGATGATATCCCAATTTTTGCAGGAGGAACTGTAGCTAAATTAATTGACGAGGGTTATACCGGATATCTAATCAGAACTACTAATGATGATGCTGCTGGCAGCGGAAAGAACTATGGTGAAGTGGTAGCAAATAATGAAGCTGATACTGAGGCTGTAGCCAGGGTTCTGGGCTTAAAAAAAACCTATCACCTGAATTATCGTAATCATAATATGGATGAAAATAACATTCAGGAAATCAAAGCCAGAATGATCTTCTTAATCCGAATGCTGAAGATTGATACTGTTATTTGTTATGATCCATGGGCGCCCTACGAAAATAATCCGGATCATTACATAACCGGACGCGCAGTAGAAGCCGCAATTACTCCTGCTGGTAGTCATTTAGATTACCCTGAACAGCTTGACCTTGTTAAACCACATGGCGTATCCGAAAGATATTTTTTTACCAGAAGAGGCCCACAATATGTCAATAGAATTGTAGATATTTCCAATTACATTGATAAAAAAGTTGAATCAAATATGGTTAATGTAACCCAAGGGCCAGCAGGAAATAATGGTTCAAGGTTAAGAAAGAAACTTGCTGCTGAAGGTAAAAGTCTTCCTATTCTAGGCAATGATGATAGAACCGCTGATTTTAATTATATCAAACATTTCGTTCTGGATATTGAATCGCCAAGGCTAAGATATGCTCCTTCTGATAAAAAAATCGGAGAGAAATATGGTTTGGAATGGGCAGAAAGGTTTCATTATATAGGGCCTATTCATTCCAATCAGGATGATTATATCGTCAAAAATGCTGTTCCTCTAAAAAAATAATTTATCGCAATGCTCAAAGTAAAACATCTCCTATTCCTATTTATCGTTTTATGGAATTATTCGGTATCTGCTCAGCAAAGTAGTAAAGTCTATGGTATCATTATCAAAGGCGGGCATATTATTGATCCTAAGAACAATATTGATGAAGTGCTGGATATAGCCCTGAATGATGGTAAAATAGCGCTAATTGCTAAAAATATCAATGCCGATCAGGCTACTCAGGTAGTAGATGCCACCGGAATGTATGTTGCACCAGGCTTAATTGATATTCATTCACGTTTGGGATATACTCTCCCTGATGGATATACTTTTCGGGTTGGGGTAACAACCATTGTTGATGCGGGAGATTCTGATTATGAATCGTTCGCTAATTTTAAGAAGCAGATTATTGATAAATCCGGTACGCGGGTTTTAGCTTTCCTGAATATAAAGGGAGATGGATACAAAGGTGGTGCTTATGAAAAAAGCACAGGTGATAAAATAGCATCGGAGTCGGCAAAGCTGGCATTGTCCAATAAAGATATAGTTGGTTTTAAGGTTGATTTTGTTGGCCCCGACTGGACTCCGGTTGACCGGGGAGTTGAGGCAGGAAATCTGGCGAATATGCCAATCATGTTAGACGGGGGGCGTAATCATCCATATCCATCTCTTGACGACTTATTTAACAAACATATGCGCCCTGGCGATATCTATACACATACGTATACAATTATTGAAGATATCAATGCTCGGGATATGATCGTTGATCAGCAGACCAACCTAATCAGGCCCTCTTTTCTGGAGGCGCAAAAGCGTGGTATCATTTTCGACGTAGGGCATGGTTCTGCATTCAGATTTTCAAATGCTATCCCTGCAATGAAGGCCGGTTTTGTGCCAAATACAATTAGTACTGATCTTTCATCTGGTAGTACAAACGCCTTCATGAAGGATATGATGAATGTAATGTCTAAGTTTCTTGGCATGGGAATGAGTTTGAAGGAGGTAGTTAAAGCAAGTACATGGAGTCCAGCCAGGGCGATTAAAAGAGAAGAACTTGGCCATCTGTCACCAGGTGCACTAGCAGATCTGGTTGTGTTTAGCCTTAGGAAAGGAAAGTTCGGTTTTTATGAAACCGCAGGTTACAAAATGAACGGTGTCAAAAAATTTGAATGTGAAATGACCATCAAAGATGGTCGGATAGTATATGACCTGAATGGGATTGCTACACCATTGAATAACTTTTTTCGTGAAGGGAACCAATTTAGATGGTAAAACAGAAATTAAAACAAATCAATAATAGTGATATGAAATTAAAAAAGGTCTTCTCTGCATTTATACTATTGATAGTGGTATTTATGGGCTATTATAACTGTGCCTCCGCACAGGAAATTGATATTCTGTTAAAAGGCGGACAATTGATCGATCCTAAAAATAAAATTGATGCAAAAATGGATGTGGGAATTACCAATGGTAAGATCTCCCAGGTAGCCACTGATATTTCTGCAACACGGGCCAAAAAAGTTGTCGATGTAAGAGGTATGGTCGTATCTCCCGGTCTGATTGATATTCATGTTCATGTTTTTGCAGGAACGAATAATAGTCAACAATATATGGACGGACCGAATTCCCTGCCTCCTGATGGATTTACTTTAAGATCAGGAGTTACTACAGTGGTTGATGCCGGAAGTTCAGGATGGAAAAACTTCCCATTGTTTAAGAAGAATATCATTGATCAGTCGAAAACCAGGGTCCTGGTATTCTTGAATATAGTAGGAGACGGGATGGGTAAAAATCAGCAGGACAGGAATGATATGGATCCTAAAATGGCAGCAACATTTGCTAAATATTATAAAAATGATATTGTAGGTTTTAAAGTAGCCCATTTTGGCGGTCCGCAATCTATCCCGGTAGATAGTGCAGTTGCTGCAGGTGTTCTTGCAAATATGCCTGTTATGGTAGATTGGAGAGGTTTGCCACCTGAGAATTCCCTGGAGGAGCTTTTCATGAAGCACCTTCGTCCGGGAGACATCTTTACACATAATTTCCATGCAGGAAAAGGTGCCGGAGCTACCGCCGCCTTCTATAAAGAAGCTTTGGTTGATGCCAATGGCAAAGTCAAACCATTTGTGTTCAGAGCCCAGCAGAGGGGTATTATAATGGATGTTGGTCATGGAGCTAATGGCTTTGTGTTTAGTCAGGCTATACCGGCAATTAAACAGGGCCTTATCCCAAACTCAATCAGCTCAGATCTGCATGTAGCAAATATGAATGCCGGAATGAAGGATATGTCCAATATCATGTCTAAGTTTTTGAATATGGGGATACCACTAAAAGACGTGATTCGGCTTTCTACCTGGAACCCAGCTATGTATATCAAAAGAACAGAACTTGGCCATTTAAGTGTTGGAGCTGAGGCTGACATTGCAGTATTTACAGTAAAAACCGGCAATTTTGGTTTTTTTGACGCTCACGGTGGCTTCTTAAAGGGTACACAAAAGCTTGAAACTGAATTAACCCTTATGGCCGGCAAAATTGAATGGGATTTAAATGGAATTGGAATTAAGGGCTGGAGCTCAAAATGATTCTTTAGTAATGATAAATAAGCATTTTAAAAATGGAGCGTGGTGAACTAGTTAGAGGCACAATCCTGTTTCTATTTGTTATTTTATGTCAAATAAATTCTGTCTCGGCACAGGATATTGATATTCTGCTAAAAGGTGGACATCTGATTGATCCCAAAAACAGGATTGATTCTAAATTGGATGTTGCGATTTTGGATGGGAAAATTTTTCAAGTTGATTTAGATATTCCGGTATCAAAAGCAAAAAAAGTAATAGATGTAACGGGTTTATTTATTACACCAGGGCTTATTGACATTCATGTTCATGTTTTCGCCGGAACTAAAAATTTCGAACAGGCTTCAGATGGACCTGTATCACTTCCTCCTGATGGGTTTACATTCAGGTCAGGAGTTACAACAGTTGTTGATGCAGGTAGTCCGGGATGGAAAAACTTTCCGACATTTAAGAGGAATATCATTGATCAGTCTAAAACCAGAGTCCTGGCGTTTTTGAATATAGTTGGAGATGGGATGGGTGAAAATCAGCAGGATACTACAGACATGGATCCTGAGATGGCAGCTACTTTTGCTAAATATTACAGCAAATACATTGTAGGTTTTAAAGTTGCTCATTTTGGTGGTGCACAATCAATTCCGGTAGATAGTGCAGTTGCTGCCGGCAATTTGGCGGATATGCCGGTTATGATAGACTGGAGAGGTTTACCACCACTGAATTCACTGGAAACCCTGCTGTTAAAGAGTCTTAGACCCGGTGATATTCTTACGCATAATTTCCACGCTGGAAAGAGTGCAGGTGCCACAAGTCCTTTTTACAAAGAGAGTATTGTAGATGAAAATGGTAAGGTTAAACCCTATGTAATCCGTGCTCAGCAAAGAGGAATTGTTTTTGATGTTGGTCACGGAGCAAACGGTTTCGTTTTTTCGCAGGCTGTTCCAGCTAATGAGCAGGGCTTTGCGCCTAATTCAATCAGTTCAGATTTACATGTTGGGAATATGAATCAAGGGCAGAAGGATATGGCCAATATCATGTCTAAATTTATGAATATGGGAATGCCTTTATATGAAGTTATATTAAGGTCGACATGGAATCCAGCTAAATATATTAAAAGACCAGAATTGGGTCATTTAAGTGTTGGAGCAGAGGCTGACATTGCAGTATTTACAGTTAAAACCGGTAATTTTGGTTTTTTTGACGCTCACGGTGGCTTCTTAAAGGGTACACAAAAGCTTGAAACTGAATTAACCCTTATGGC
>JBIIWE010000485.1:0-2659 GCA_044339075.1 Daejeonella sp.
ACCAAGAATAAAGAGCCAAGAACCAAGACTTTGTAGTGCTAATTTGAGATTTACTGCTTTTTTCAGACCTCATACCTCATACCTCATACCTCAGACAACAGACAACAGACAACAGATAACTGGAACCAAGAATAAAGAGCCAAGAGCCAAGACTTTGTGGTGCTAATTTGAGATTTTCTGCTCTTTTCAGACCTCATACCTCATACCTCAGACAACAGACAACTGATAACAGACAACAGAATTTTCTGCTTACTTTTTAAATTTAGCTGAAATAACCAGTTCATTTCCTCCATTGCTGTAGTCATAAAACCCCTGACCAGACTTTATCCCTAAATTTCCTGCGGTAACCATATTGATCAGAAGAGGACATGGTGCATATTTCTGATTTCCAAAGCCTAATTGTAATACATTCAGGATTGCTAAACATACATCAAGACCTATGAAATCTGCTAATTGTAATGGTCCCATTGGGTGGGCCATACCAAGCTTCATTACTGTGTCGATCTCATTTACACCTGCAACTCCTTCGTGTAAAGAGTATATAGCTTCATTAATCATTGGCATTAAAATGCGGTTAGCAACAAAACCGGGATAATCATTTACCTCTACCGGGATTTTATTTAGTCTGACAGCGAGATCCATTATTGTTTTAGTGACTTCATCAGAAGTTGAATATCCTCTGATCACTTCAACAAGTTTCATTACCGGTACAGGGTTCATGAAGTGCATCCCAATGACCTTATCTGCCCGCTGGGTAACTGAGGCAATTTTACCAATAGAAATAGAAGATGTGTTAGATGCCAGAATTGCATCAGGTCTGCAGAATTTATCAAGATTCTTAAAAATTTCAAGTTTTATTGCCACATTTTCTGTTGCTGCTTCAATAATAAGATCTGAGTCTGAAACAGCTGATCGGGTATCAGTATAAGTTTGAATATTCTTAAGGGCAGAAATTTTTAATTCTTCAGTGATCAGACCTTTTGATAATTGCCTGTCTAGATTCTTGGAAATAGCATTCATGCCCTTATCCAGATTTTCCTGGGAAATGTCAATCAAATTAACCCGATAGCCCACAATTGCGAAAGAATGTGCAATTCCGTTCCCCATTGTTCCTGAACCTATAACAGAGATTTGTTTCATTTATATTTTGGTAAGATCAAAAGAACTATAATTCAATTTCCAAAGGATAATTTTTATTGCAAATTAAACATGTATTAAAACAAATTTCAATACAAATTTCAATTGTTATTTCTTGAAAAAATCCAAAATTAAATTTCTTTTTAATTAAATTTCTTTTTAATTAAATTATTAAAGATTAGCAGATTATTTACCTGTATTTAAGGTACTTTAAACTGAGTTTGAAAGTCAATTATAAGAAATAAAAAATCCATAAATGTAACAATTTTGTTACTTCAAAGTTACACATTTAATACATTTTTGTCAACTCAAACTGTTATTCTTGCGGATTATTACCCAAATCAAGGGTATCATAACCAATTAATTAATTTAACATAAATCAAATGAAAAGAAAATTACTAGCTTTCTTATTATTAGGCATGTTTGCTATTTCCAGCGCAATGGCTCAGAATAAGACAATCACTGGTAGAGTTGTTGGAGCAGATGATGGTCTCCCCCTTCCGGGTGTCTCTGTAAGAGCCGGATCTGCAGGTACTACGACCGGATCAGACGGAAATTATTCCCTCAGTGTTCCAATAACAACTACAAAAATAACCTTTACTTATATTGGTTATGTTACCCAGGATGTTACAATTGGTTCAACTGGGATTGTTAATGCAAAATTAGTTTTTGATTCTCAGCAACTTGCTGAAGTAGTGGTACAAGTACCTTACGGTTCAATTTCTAAGAAGGCATTTACCGGAGCTGAATCTACTGTAACAAGTGCTCAAATTCAAAAATCTCAAGTTACCTCGGTATCTCGTGTATTAGAAGGTCTTATACCAGGTATTCAAACATCAAATGGTGGTGGTACTCCAGGCTCAGGTGCTGCCATTCGTATTAGGGGTATTGGATCTATCAATGCAAGTAGTTCTCCATTGTACGTACTCGATGGTGTTCCTTTCGATGGTACTATTTCATCAATATCGACTGATGATATTGAGACTGTTACAGTTTTGAAAGATGCTGCTGCTGCTGCTCTTTACGGAGCTCGTGCAGCAAATGGTGTGATCATGATCACAACGAAAGCTGGTCAAAAGGGTACTTCCAAAATTGCTGTTAATCTTAGGTCTGGTCTTTCTGAAAGAGGAATTCCTGAATATGATCGAGTTGGTCCGCAAGACTATATGGAACTAATGTGGGAAGCTACAAGAAATGCAAATCTTGCCTCTAGAAATCCAGCTACAGGTGCAAACTTTACACGAACAGAAGCTGGAGTAGCTGCTTCAGCAATTCTTACCACTGCTAATGGCTTAGGTTATAATCCTTTCAGTGTTAAGGGAGCTGGTCTTGTAGATGCAAGTACCGGAAAATTAAATCCATCTGCATCGCTTTTATATCAGGATAGTTGGGCTGATGCATTATTCCAAAGTGCAAATAGAAATGATCTTAACTTAAATATCTCAGGAGGTGCTGATAAAAGCGATTATCTGCTTTCTATCGGATATATTCAGGAAGATGGTATCGCGAAATTTTCTGATTA
>JBIIWE010000486.1:0-2657 GCA_044339075.1 Daejeonella sp.
CCAGTCGGCAGAGCCATTGAAGGGATACATGGTTCTGGCACCGATCAGTGTATTTTCATTGGGCCAATCATTTTTGGCAAAAGGACCCATAATACCCAGAGCTTCCTCTACTTTACTGATCCCTCCAAAACGACCAATCCTAAAAATTGTACGATTCGGATTCTCTTTGGCATCGGGTACAACTTGTATTCGGTCACCCCTATCCTTTGCCAAACCTGAAGCTTTATTAAGATTCAAAGGATCCATTTTAACCCCTGGTTTAAGATCGATCACCCACATCAAAGAATTCCCGGAAAGAAATGCAGCATTCAATCCGCGAGCTACAGCACTTTTCACATTCTCAAACATCGGCAAGGTCCAGTACTCATCATGCCCTACAGAGAGAAAGCATTTCACTCGGTCAAGCCCCTTGGCATCTTCATGCGTATCAATATTACTGCAATAAGTAACATCATATCCTTCCTTTTCCAGCCAGTAGCAAAGTGGATATTCCCAAAGCAAAAACTCACCCGACCCTTGTGAAAGCGGCTGATCAACTACCTGTGGATATTTCGAAAAAGGTCGGTCAAAGCTAGACCAAGTTCTTCCACTATGTGGTTGCAGTGGCGGATCGCTGGTATAGAGTGAATGGCTGTTATCGGGCCATTTATTATAAGCCTGCCAGGTGGTATCACTGGTTTGGAACATCAGATCAGCCTTTCTATCATCGCGAACAATGAAAATAATATAACTCTCGTATCGGTGAGCTGAACAGGAAAGTTTACCGAGATAAACCCCACTCATCCAGTCTTCAGGAATCTTAAATGAAGTGGCACGATCCCAATCACATTCACGCAAACGATGTTCAGCAATTGGAGGAACTACCTGTGGTTGCACAGGAAAAGGCCCTAAATTTTGAATGAATCGTCCGCCCTTACCTCCGTAATAGCCCATACGATAGAATTCAATGTTTATATCCGTTTGGGATGATGCATTTAGAAAAATATCGATCGACTCGCCGGCACGAAGACTCATTTTGGAACAATAGCCTTCGATTCCTTTCGAACGTAGATCTTCAGATTTCACGTAAGTCAACTGCCAGTCAGTAGTCCCCTGCTTTTTATTCTCGGCTTCAATCAGGTTGCTTCTTTGCTGCTCAGCATCAGAAAAACCGGACAATGGTAGCAGAGCAGCCGCCAATCCTGCATTTACAGCACCTTTAAGAACATCCCGGCGACTTATTTTATTCTTTAATTTCTTCATTTTATTTGAAATGCAAGATCATTATTAAAAAACACATATTTTTACTCCTTTTCAAATAATTCAATCAGTGTTTAAACGATTTATGAAGCTCCCGATTTACGCAACAAATTATGCATAATTTGCTGAACCCGTTTATCCGGACCGTGCGGACGGCTCCAGTGCGACCAAGGCAGAGTATGCCCCGGAGGCATACCTAATGCCTGTGCCCAGAAAATGGTTGAAGCACTGAACACAATATTTCCTTTTGGAGCAGTATAGATGGTCGATGCCCATCGCTGAGGTTTTACCCCGCCACTCCATGCGGTTCCTTCGGCAACAATCTCAAGACCCGGTATGGGTGCCGGTTCGCCCATATATTCCCAGCCAATAAGCCCCGGAATACGATCCCCCTTTTTAATCCCTGTGTCCTTAAACATCCAATGTTCTGGTTTGGTAATGATCCAGTCTCCACCCCCAGTAATTGGATCAATATTTCGAACCCCCATTAAGAAGCCTTCATCAGGGCCACGCTCAGGAAATGGTCCATTTAGATTTTCACGATCAACAGCATATTTATTTTGAGCCCCATATGGACCTCCCCTGAAAATTATCCGGTTTTCCTGCCCATTGCTATTTGCCCGGAATGGTGTAACCCAACAAACTGAATTACCTGACAAAAACATCAGATTAACACCCTCATCACGCATCTTTACCACACTGTTATACTGACGGATGTCCCAATACTCATCATGCCCAACACTAATAAAAGATTTACACTTTAGCCCACGTTCAGGTGAAATCATGTCGCTGTTAGAACAATAGCTTACATCATATCCATGTTCTTCAAGAAAATAGGTTAATGGTTGCTCGAGGGAAAGAAATTCACCCGAACCAAAGGAAAGGGGGTCATTTACAACACCTGTATATTGGGACTGGCGACCATATGGACGATCAAAGCTAACATCAGCCCAAGGGCCTTCACCTCCTTTGGGATGTGTATAAACCGAATAGTTATTTGGCCATCTGTTATATGCCTGCCACGTATTATCAGAACACTGAAAAAGAACGTCTGCAGGACGGTCATCACGGACTATAAAAATGATATAACTTTGCCAGTAAGGAAGATTCTCGTCGCCGGGCAAAGTCGTTAAACGACCCAGGTAAACCCCACTCAACCAGTCATTGGGAATAGTAATTGAAGTACAGGGCTTCCATTTACATTCATGCAAACTTTTCAGTCCGGGTTTAGGTACAGGTTGTGAATAGCCCTCAAAAGGACCCATTTTCTGCATCAATCTGGCACCGCATCCACCATAATAGCCGGTCCGGAAGATCTCGATCTCAAATTTCACATTCTGATCCGTTGAAACCATAATATCAATGGATTCTCCGGCTTTAACACTTTGTCTTGAGCAATAACCCTCAATGGAAGGACA
>JBIIWE010000487.1:0-2650 GCA_044339075.1 Daejeonella sp.
CCAGAATTCCCTCATTAACGATCACATTGTCGAAATCCATGTTAATTGCAGGGGCTTCCTGTACTCTTGGATTTTGTTTAGGATTGTTAGGATTAGGTCTACGTTCAAATTTCTTTGGCTCAGCCGTATCAGCTTCAGGTTTTGCTTCAGCAACTACTGAGTCAACTTCTGATGGTGTTTCAGAAATTACGGTATCAATCATTGATTCAATAGCAGGAGCTTCATCATCTTCCGGAAAATCAAATGTCCTGGTATTGTCTAATGGAACTTCTTTATGCTGTTTACTATCAATTCCTGATTTAGTGCTGCGTAGTCGCTTGCGCGGTTTAGCATCAGCATCATTTACTTCAGAGCCATTAGTCTCATTTATAGAGTTTTCGCTAAGGGGAGGAGTTTCGGCATGTTCAAGGATTTTGGTAATGAGATCCTGTTTACGCAAGGTATCAGTATCTTCTACACCTAGGGTTTGAGCAATTTCACGCAGCTCGGAAACGAGCTTATCGTTCAATTTATTACTATCCAGCATTAAATATGGTTTATGTTTTATGGGATTTTAGTTCAATAAATTTATCCTGGAGAGCGACAACACAAAATTTAATGCAATTTATTGCTACAAAAGAATTATTGTGATTTCCTGAATTCAGGGATAAAATGAGATTATGACACAATTCTATGCAATAAAAAGAAAAAAACAAAATTTTAATTCTTTTTTTAAGTCTAAGAGGTCATCTTTATTTATTTTCGTGCAAATTCTGCAGTTAAAATGAATAGAAAGCAACTTATTGAACAAATAAAAATCAAGAAATCTTTCCTGTGTGTAGGACTTGATACCGATATTGAGCTGATTCCAAAATTTCTTCTCGACTTTGAGGACCCTGTTCTGGAATTTAATAAGCGTATAATTGATGCAACTCATGATCTTTGTGTTGCTTATAAACCGAATAGTGCATTTTATGAGAGCAGAGGAATTGCTGGCTGGAAGAGTTTAATTGATACCTCAAATTATATTCCTGAATCCTGTCTTGGGATTATTGATGCAAAGCGCGGGGATATCGGAAATACATCATCCATGTATGCTAAAGCATTTTTTGATCATGCTTCTTCAGGAATGAATTTTGACGCCATTACTATCGCTCCTTATATGGGAAGTGATTCAGTGAAGCCATTTTTGGCATTTGAAGATAAATGGGTAATCTTATTGGCACTTACTTCGAACGAAGGGGGAAAAGATTTTCAGTTCATCGATACCGAACATGGTCGTTTATTTGAAAATGTGATACAAAAAGCAAATTCATGGGCCGGCAATGATAGAATGATGTATGTTGTTGGTGCAACGAGGGCTGAGGAATTCTTGAATATCCGTAAATATGCACCCGATCATTTCCTCTTGGTTCCTGGTGTTGGCGCACAGGGAGGAAGCTTGCAGGAGGTCTGTAAATATGGTTTGTCGGCTAGCTGCGGACTATTAGTCAACTCATCCAGATCCATTATTTTCGCATCTTCAGGAGAGGATTTTGCGGAACGCGCCAGAGAAGAAGCAAAAAAACTACAATCTGAAATGGAAATTATGCTAGAGGGAATTGGGTTTTAATTCCTTATCACACTAATCTTTGGATTATTCTTTTACCGTTCACTGGTTAAATACTACCGTTGAATCATCTTTTTTTGCTGCTTCACTGACATGATGTAGCTTAAAAAATGTCATTTCCCGAAGAATTCCTTCATTACCTCTGGAAATTCTGTTTATTAAAAAAACAGGAATTTAAAACTACTTCAGGAGATGATTTGGATATTATCAGTGTTGGATTGCATAATTTTCAAGCGGGACCTGATTTTGAAAGTGCAAAGATCAGAATTGGAGATACCCTTTGGGCGGGAAATGTTGAAATACATATTCGATCTTCCGACTGGAACCGGCATCAGCATCAGTATGATTCTGCATATGACAATGTGATTTTACATGTAGTTTCAGAGCATGACCAGAAGATCATACGAAATGATGGTACAGAAATCCCTGTTTTTGAAGTGAAAGATCTGATACCTCCCGAAATTGCTCAAAAATATATTAGTCTTATGGCTGGCCTGAACTGGATTCCATGTGAAAAAACTTTGTCGGGCATAAATCCTTTTATTATAAAAAACTGGCTTTCACGTATGTTAGTTGAGCGTTTGGAAGAAAGATCCATTCAAGTCGACGAACTTTTAAAAGAATATAAAGGCAGCTGGGATGATGCATTCTATAGTAATCTGGCCCGTAATTTCGGATTTAAAACCAATGCTGTACCTTTTGAAATGCTGGCCAGGTCTTTACCTCAGCACTTACTTGGCAAGTATAAAAACAGAGCACTGCAGATTGAAGCATTAATCTTCGGTCAGGCTGGTTTTTTAAATGAAAATTTTAATGAAGAGTACCCAAGACTGATCATGCAGGAATATATGTTTCTTAAAAAGAAGCATGATTTAAATCCTGTAGATAAATACTTATGGAAGTATATGAGAATGAGGCCAAGTAATTTCCCAACCCTAAGACTCGCCCAGTTTGCAGCACTGATCATTAAATCAAGTCATTTGTTTTCCAGAATACTAAATGAAAAAGATAGTAAGGGTATAATAAAGATGTTCTCTGAAATACCAGTAAACAGTTATTGGG
>JBIIWE010000045.1:0-9424 GCA_044339075.1 Daejeonella sp.
TTGCGGCTACCCGAAGTGCGGGACTTTTACACCAAACCTGAATTGAAAAACTAATGTTTGATTAACCAAAAAACTGTCTTTGGAACACGTAAACCCGCCTTTTGGGTATGTGTTGTAAGGTGCTGGCTTTTTTACTTTTTATTTCCTTCAGAAAGCAACTTGTCTAAGTATGCTCTTTCTTCTTCAAAACTCATATTCATAATTTCGAGACTTAATTTATCTCGAATTTGACGCATAACTTTAATTGCATCAAATGTTTTTGTGACTTTTTTATTCTTCGTTTCCATAATTGAAAATTTCTTTTGGTGTTCTTATTTCAATCATTTGATGACCATTTTGAAAATTAACTCCATTATAGCCTCTGATACGGTCTAAGTTAACAATGTGTTTAAAATTCCAGCTAACTAAAACATCAGCATGACAAAGTGTTGCAATTGCAATATGCTGACAATCTGCTCTACTTGTTTTTCCAATAACTTTTGCATCAATATACTTATCAGCTAATTCTGCAGCATCTTTTGATAATCTTAATTTTCAATGAACTCTATAGGTAAACTGGTTAATAGTTGTTTTACAAAGTCTGGCGCACCTAATAATTCAGCTTCAAGGATATCAGAAACTATTATTGTTAGGTCTCCACTTCTAATTCTTTCAAAGAATGGAATAGTATCAATAGAAAATTTCTCATCGAAATTGCCACCAAATACTGATGTATCTATGTAAACACGCTTTATCATTGATGCAAAATTACAACTTTTCTGAAAATATTGAGGGTTTGAATCATGTCTATTGGCAGCTTGTGCCTAACTATTCGATATGTTGGATAAATTCGTCAGTCGCTATTTTGTGAATTGCGACTGACGAAATCTACTTTCCGATCGGTGAGGTGATTTCGTAAGTCTGCTTTCGACTTACGAATTTACCTATCCGCTATGTTGGATAAATTCGTCAGTCGCTATTTTGGTTTGCTGAATTGCGACCCGATAGCTATCGGGTGACGAAATCTACTTTCCGATCGGTGAGGTGATTTCGTAAGTCGTATAAAAATCCAGGCTTTCACAGATCTCCTCTTCGGTACAGAAAATATCGAAGTCGCATTTGCCAATGGTACTCAGAAGTGAAAAACTAATCTTTCCGGCATTATTCTTTTTATCATTTTTCATGATCTCTATGAGATCACTATAACTGTTTTTCTTTACTTTGTAGGCAGGAAAAACAGTTCTGATCGTATCTACGATCTCGCGAAGATCTGATTTTTGAAGTCCGTTTTTCTTTGCTGAAAGGTATGCCTCACAAATAAATCCGATTGCAATTGCTTCTCCGTGTACTAGTGGTTTTTTATCATGGTGTAATGAGTAACTTTCTACAGCATGGCCAATAGTATGCCCGAAGTTGAGGATTTTTCTGATTCCTTTTTCAAAGGGATCGGAAATAACTACCTCGTTTTTGATCTCAACAGAACGATAAATAATCTCAGGACTTAGCTCATCAGGTTTAATGTTCTTAAGTTTTTTAAACAATGGGAAATCATAGATCAGTCCGTGTTTAACCACTTCAGCATATCCTGAACGGAGCTCTCGTTGGTCGAGAGTACTTAAGAAGCCGGTATTTATAAAAACAGCCTTTGGCTGGGTGAATGTGCCGATGATGTTTTTTACATTCTCCATGTCGATTCCGGTTTTTCCGCCAACGGAAGCGTCAACCTGGGAAAGCAGGGTAGTAGGAACTTGCACAAAATCAATCCCGCGTTTGAAGGTTGAGGCGGCAAATCCACCCATATCTGTGATAACACCACCACCAAGGTTGATTAGGATGCTATTTCTATCGGCGCCAAAATCAAGCAACATTCTCCAGATCCCAATGCAGAAATCAATATTTTTATTCTCCTCGCCGGGTGTTACTTCGATCATATCGAATTCAAGATCACCTAAGGCATCCTGTAAAAGCGGCAGACAATGAATTTCGGTATTGCTATCAACCAGTACAAAAACTTTGCTGTACTTACTTTCGATTAGAAATTTGCTTAACTCCTGTAGACTGTTCTCGAAATAAACAGAATAATTGATGCTTTCTATGGGTTTCATTTAACTTTAATTATTTTGCCTCTGCACTCTACAATATCACCTCGCCTTACTTTAAGACGTTTGCGGTAATCTACCTCACCGTTATATTTTACTGCACCTTCTGAAACGATCATTTGAGCTTCTCCACCACTTTGAACGATGTTGGCAGCCTTCAGCAATTGGATCAGGTGTATGAATTCTCCCTCTAATGTAAAATCAAGCATGTAGCAAACTTACAAATTTTCGCATTCGTATGTTAATGTCTCAATATTTCTAACTTTGCACATGCAACAAACCAAGTTGAAGAGCACTAATCTTTCTTTTGATAATACAGAGATCGCTTTCCGTGGAAAAACGGATGCCGACCTTAAGCGAGCCTATTGGTTGTTTAAGTTGATCAGTATAAATTTTCTAACGAAGATCGGTCCGCCGATCACCAATTTAGCACTCAACTTAGGCTTACCAATTAAATCTTTGATCAAATCTACCATCTTCCGACATTTTTGCGGTGGAGAGAGTATTGATGAATGTGAACAAACTGTCAGTCAGCTTCATGCCGGGAAAGTGGGTTCTATACTTGATTATTCTGTGGAGGGCGAGGATGATGAATCGGTGTTCGATGTCACCTGTGAAGAAATCAAGAATACCATTAGACATGCCGATGGAGATGAACGTATTCCATTAACTGTATTTAAAGTTACGGGACTAGGTAGATTTGGATTGCTTGAAAAAATGGATGCACAGCAGCCTTTGAATGAGGATGAAACAACAGAATTCGTGCGATTTAAAAACAGAGTTGATCAGATCTGTAGTTTAGCACATGAACTGGATGTGAAAGTGATGGTAGATGCTGAGGAAACCTGGATACAAAATACGATCGATTCATTGGTTTTGGAGATGATGCGGAGGTATAATCAGGAAAAGGCAATTGTTTTTAATACGTATCAACTCTATCGAAACGATAAGCTTTCTTCCCTGAAAGCAGATGTGAAAACTGCTACCATTGAACATTTTTTTATGGGAGCTAAATTAGTCCGTGGTGCCTATATGGAAAAGGAACGTAAGCGTGCTGTAGAATTTAACTATCCATCACCAATTCATAAGGATAAAGAAAGCACGGATCAGGATTATGATTTAGCCCTTAACTATTGCATCAGTAAAATTGAAATCATTTCTTTAATAGCAGGAACGCATAATGAACAAAGTTGCCGATTATTAGCCGAGCTTCTGGATGAAAAAGGCATTCCGCATAATCATGAGCATGTTTATTTTTCTCAGCTATTAGGGATGAGCGATAATTTAAGCTTCAATCTTTCATCTGTTGGCTATAATGTGACTAAATATGTTCCTTATGGCCCTGTTAAATCTGTGATGCCTTATCTTTTCAGAAGGGCAGAGGAGAATACGTCTGTTGCCGGACAAATGGGGAGGGAACTTCGTTTAATCGCAGCAGAAAAGAAACGCAGGATTTGAAATAGACGATTATTTATTCAAAAATTTTTCTTTTCCACGAAGTAGATCCCAGAATAATATAAAATCTGAAGCAAGGCTGTAGCCTGGGTATTGAAAGGTAGCCGGTTTATTCTTTTCGAAAAAGAAATGACCAATCCATGCAAAACCATATCCCACAAATGGGATGAGTAACAATAATTTTGCGTTACTGAAGATCAGAGCAGTCGGGATTAATAAAAGAACTAGAGTGGTACCGATAAAGTGTAGAATTCTGCTGGTAGAATTGCTGTGTTCTTTTAGATAAAAGGGATAAAATTCCTTAAGAGTGCTGATTCTTTGCTTTTGCATGAACTAATTTAAACAATTTTCAATTAATTTCCAGTAAGCCTGATGAGTATAAATAGCTCTCCAGACTTTCGTCTGCTGTAAGAAGGTGGGTTTGCATTCCAAGTGATGCTGCTGTTTTCAGGTGCTGCGGACTATCATCAATAAAAAGGGTTTCGGAAGGATTCAGTTGATGTTCCTTTAATACGTATTCGAAAATTTCAGGATTAGGTTTACGCATTTTCATCAAATGAGAATAATAATCTTTTTCAAAAAAGATGGCATTTGATTCTAATTGATGTTCTCTCTTTAAATAATCCATGATCCAGTTATAGTGGATCTCATTATTATTACTTAGGAGGAATGTTCTGTATTTTTCTTTCACTTGCAGTAAAAGGTCATGATTAGGTTCCGGTACACCAATCAATAAGGAGTTCCAGGCATGATCTATTTCGGTATCGGTCAGTCCAGGAATTCCTGCGACTTCCCTAATGCCTTCTCTGAATTCTGTAGCTGAAATAAATCCCTGCTCAAACTGGTCAAAGATTGGATTGTGGGCTTTATGTGCAAAAAACTGGTCCACATTTTTTATTCCCAGCTCAGAAAAACTATGCTGTGCTCGGTTAAAATCTATCGTAAAAATGACATTTCCGTAATCAAAAATTATATTTTTTAACTTATTCATAAAATTATTGCATAATATTGAATAACTAATTATTGCTAGATAAGTATTTCTAGTATTTCAAATTTCATTAATGACCTTTAATCCGAATACTTTTTCCATAATTCTTATTTTATGCGGACTTATAACACTGTATATGTGCATTCGCATATTCCGCAGGTATGAATTGGTTATCCGCTGGTTTGGTTATATGGTATTTGGTATTGGAATCTGGTCGCTAAGTTATGGATTTGAACTTTCAAGTACCACTCTGGAGCAAATGTTGTTTTGGATAAATATTGAATACCTAGGTATAGCACTTATGCCTGCATTCTGGTTTTTGTTCATTTTGAAATTTACCGGTAGAGATAAGTGGTTAAATACCAGGAATTTTATCTGGATCATTAGTATTCCCCTGACCACTCTCTTGATGGTTTGGACCAATAATTTTCACCATTTGCATTATAAAAGCGTTTCTATAGATAATTCAGGATCTTTTCCTTTATTAAGTATTGAAACTGGACCATGGTATCTCATTCATACACTTTATTTTTATATCCTCCTGGCATGGGGCGTAGTAATGCTAATCAATAAATTCAGGAAGTCGGATCCTGTGTTTAAGCGTCAGAATCTGATCATTTTGTTGGCAGCATTTATTCCCTGGCTTGCTAACATTGCCTATCTTTTTGGTTTCAGGCCTATGGGGCATATCGATAGTACTCCATTTGCATTTGTGTTAACGGTGTTTATGCTCAGTATTGGATTATTGCGGTTTAGGTTACTGGATATTATACCAACTGCCAGGGAGAAAATTCTGGAAGCTATGAAAGAGGGCCTGATCGTAACAGATAACCTGGATAGGATCATTGATCTTAATCTTGAAATGAAGAAGATACTCTCTATTTCAGGCGAAAATCTGATCGGCAAAAATATTGATTGTGTTTTCCCTAACCAGCCCGAATTGTTTGAGTATATCATCGGTAGAAAGGATGGGAGGATAAAAATTGAGCTTCAGCAAAATGGATATCCTATTTTTATGGAGGTGAGTATAACAGCACTTTTTGAAGATAAGAATACTTATAACGGGCTCATTATCCTGACGAGAGATATTACTTCACAGGTTGGAATCGAAAATCAAGTTCGGATTCAGTCTGATCAGCTTATCGCAATGAATAAATTAAAAGATCGCCTTTTTTCTATTATTGCTCATGACCTCAGGGGGCCGCTTATTAATTTGAATGAAGTAATTAAAATGCTGAATTCAGGGATAATTACGGATGCTGAATTCAAATTATTCATTCCCAAATTATCGAATAATATCGGTTATACTACCGGATTATTAGAAAATTTGCTATTCTGGTCAAGGAGTCAGCTTCAGGGTGAAATTATTAAGCCTGTTTATTTTAACATCAAAGGAATTACTGATAATATTATCGCATTATTTGAAAGTGCTATCAAAGACAAGGATATCATCACTGAAAACAATTTAGATCCATTTAGTTTGGTTTATGCCGATATCGATATGATCCAGCTTATTGTGAGAAACGTGATATCAAATGCGGTTAAATTTTCTAAACATGGAGGAAGCATTAAGATCACTTCCAAAATAAAGGAAAAATTTTTTGTTATTTGTATCTCTGATTCAGGTGTAGGAATCTCTGAAGAAAATCAAAGGAAGTTATTTGAGCAAGAAACTTTTACAACCAGAGGTACGGATAATGAGGAAGGAACCGGACTTGGTTTGTTGCTTTGTAAAGATTTTATTGAGAAGAATGGCGGGAAAATCTGGGTAGAGAGTGAAATCGGTGTAGGAACTAAATTTTTTGTGCAGATTCCTAATTCGCCTGTAAATCAAAAAAATTTGAATAACTAATTTGTCGAATTGCTGAGAGATTTGCCTTAAAATCAATCAAGTTTAATATTTACCAAATTCAATTTTATAATCCCAAAGCATTTGCGTAAAATTGCATCCTCAAATCAGTCCGCCCTAGGCAGACATGAGCGCCCATAGCTCAGTTGGTTAGAGTAGAAGACTCATAATCTTTTGGTCCCTGGTTCGAGCCCAGGTGGGCGCACAAAATTTAAACCTCAGAGCAATCTGGGGTTTTTGTTTTTTATAGCTTTTTGAGTATTTTAACGCTGTTTTCTGCTAAGCAATTTCAGATTTTAAAGAACATACCCCTTGAGTGGTCTGGTTAACACTTAGGTTGATTAGTTGCTAATTTAAGTATAATTTGACTCATATAGTGACTCACTTTGGGATAGAAAAGATTAAAATAGTATCCCTTCATCCATAAAACTATAATATCCTTCACTAGACATAATTATGTGATCTATTAGTTCAATGTCCAGGAGTTTTGCAGCCTGTCTGATTTTGTTTGTAATCTGCTTATCAGCTTCAGAAGGCTTTAGGCTTCCAGATGGGTGATTATGAGCTAATATCAGCCCTGTAGCAAGCGTTTTTAAGGCTACAGATAATATCAATCTAACATCTGCAATAGTGCCTGTGATGCCTCCTTTAGATAGTTGATAAGATCCTATCACTCTGTTTGCTCTGTTTAAATAAAGCACTACGAATTGTTCCTGCAGTGATATGGTATCTGCTGAGAACAAGCTTTGTAGAACTTCATAAGTGTCAGCTGTAATTCTGGATTTGAGATTGATTGAATGGTTATAGCTGTTTTAGTTTTCAATCGATTTTGCTTCAAAAAGGCACTTCAGTAGTGCTACTTTGAACCTGATTGATTAAATACATTCTCTTGTTTGTATTTTTTCAACAATGATCCGATATTCCTGTAATAGTTGTTGTCAATACCTCTATAAGTTGGGTGGTAAATAACCGTAAAGCATGTCATATCAGAAAATGCAATCTTTGCACCAGGCTTTGCATTTATATCCAGATTTTCCACCTGGATACTCTCGAAATTTATTCCACTTATTTCAGACCACGACTTGATGTAATCATTGCTAAAACTATAAAATACAACAAGTTCAGGTTTGTGTGTTGAAATCAAAGTCTTCAATTGCTGGACTCGGATTTCTGCTAGCTGTTGTTTGTAGGTCTCACGCGACTTTAAATATTCTATATCCGTCCATTTTGAATAGTTAAATGCACCTACTCCAGGTGATGGTAATGGGAAAAGTTCAATTAAACAATTTTCAGAGTCATGTCTCCCGAGTTCATCAGACTGATAGCATTTTATATCTTTCAAATTCAACTCATTTTCGCCCTTATAGCATAGTAATAACTTGATTAGACCGCCCCAAGTCCTCTGATATGTGCTTTTGTCTCCTTTAAAGAATCTATCAAATGTTGAGTCACCAGCTCCTCTAATTAACGAGTGGAATTGATAATTATCCAAGAGTGTAGGTTTCCCAGCGTTTTTCCAAATTTCTAACCGTGAAATTATTTCTTCAATGCTATTTCCACCACCCTCTTCCATGCCGATGAACCAATATTTGCCCTTTAAATTACCGTAACCATAGAAGGTATTCATGTATTCCTCTAACAAAGCCCTGTCAATTTTCATATCTAATTTATCTATACAATTTGGTGAAGTGTATTAAAGATACATCCTCTCGTTTATTAAGCAAAAAAAACGATGGTAAGTGATGTTCAATGAGACACATGCGGTACTGTGAGAATTAAAGCAACTCCAGATTACTAATCTTATCTAAAGATTACCCTCAACAAGTTTAAAAAGCTGTAAAAGTGAACAAAATTGATCCTCAAGATATGAAAAATAGTTATATTAGCTTATAATTGGTGGGTAATACATCATTCAACAAAACCAAAATGGGTTATTTTCTCACCAAGTACAACGTAATGGATCTCCAGTACTTCTGGTACAAATTCAACCATCCTGAAACAAATCCCAAAGGCAATTCAATTTTACCCGATGTTAAGGATAACAATCTGAATTGAAACACAAATTCAGAAGAGAACCAGATGCGTACAACAAACTAGGCATCAAGGTTAATGTTTCAGAGCTTTGGGAAGAACTGAATAAAATTGAGCATTTGATAACTTTACACCAATAAACAATGAAACTAGCCGTAATTGGAAGTAGAACATTAACAAACAGAGAATTAGTACATAAAAAGCTTGAAGAGCTGAAGGATGAAATAGAATTAATGGTATCTGGAGGTGCTAAGGGGGCTGATCTACTGGCACAAAAATGGGCTGAAGAAAATAACGTAGCCACAAAAATATTTAAACCTGAATGGGAAAAGTATGGTAAGTCGGCTGGTATTTTGAGGAACAGGAAGATCATCGAATCATGTGACTACTGTATAGCATTTTGGGATGGTATTTCAAAAGGAACCAAAAGTTCGATTGATTTTTGTGTAAAAATGAATAAACCCTATCTTATAGTTAATCAATAAATTATATGTCAAAATGTATCTATTGTGGATATGGCCAGAATGCAGGATCATACTGTTCTAAAAGTCCCAATTCGCAATGTGTAGTTATTAATGAGGGCAAATGTAGTTATTGTGGATATGGCCAAAATGCAGGATCATTCTGTGCCAAGAGTCCAATATCTAAATGCGTAGTCCCTAAAGCTGGAAAATGCAGTTATTGTGGTCAGTCTGGTATAGGATCCCATTGTGTCAAGAGCCCAAGTGGAAAGTGTATTGCTACCCCGTATTAGGGTGCTAAAATTAGTTAGATTTGAACTCTTGTTGATTTCACGTTTGAGATTAATTCCTCTAATAAGTTACTTCTTCGGGAATGACTCATTCAATAATACGTGATGAGTTGAAAATGGTGGTAGGGTATCCATTGATTGAGCACCCTATACATAATCTTTTGGTCCCTGGTTCGAGCCCAGGTGGGCGCACAAAAAAGCAACTCAACGAGTTGCTTTTTTTTTGCCTATTTGGGTGAGAAGTTTATCCCGACGATAGGAGGGAAGCCCAG
>JBIIWE010000488.1:0-2640 GCA_044339075.1 Daejeonella sp.
AAGGATTACGATCCTGACGAATTCAGGATCTCCTTCATTATTACAAAATGCATTGTCATTCTGGCGAAGGCCAGAACCTTCTGCCCCCTTAAATAATGACATTGCGCGCGCGCTAGCAGTATACCGACTAGCTGAATAATCAACTTATCTCTAAATTAACACAACCCGCAAACGCAAATAAAAAATTAATCTAAATGAAATTTTTAGATAAAAATGTTCATTAATTCATTGATTAAAAATATTTTATTCAATTTATGCTTTTTATGCTTTCTGTTAAGAATGAATAGGTTCAAAGACTCTTTTATATCATACACTTGTACATGCACCGCTCTTAAATCAACATATGAATATTAAAATTTGTTTAGAAATTTTAGATTGATACTAACAAATGGGTGCACTAGCTTTTTGTTAGAACAAATTTTTAAGAGCAAAAGCGCCACACATGATTTCTATTAAAATCTAATTATTTTCTATGCGGTTGAACCATCATAAAAAATTAGAGTTTTGTTCGGAGTTGTTTTTACAAAGTGATTTTAGAGAAGAACACAGACCTTTTGCTTATTACCAAAAATGATGTTAAACTTGTAGAATGAAAATTAAACATCAGACCTGTACATAAATTTAACAATTCAACCCCTAATTAAGTGCTAGAATAATATATTGCACTAATTAATTGAACTTACATATTTCTATAAGTCAAATTGTCTTTGTAAATTGTAGTCGCAAAGGCGCACAAAATAGAATCAACAATTAATTTGCTTGAAAGTGTTTTTTGAAAATTTCAATTTTTAGAAAACAGAACCTGCATAATATGTTTCTGCTGCTTAATGGCAGAACCGAAAACTGAATTCAGTAAAGAAAAATACATTGAAATCATTAAAATTTCATTGACCATATATTGTTTATTTAAGTTTTTTTCATTTTAACGGCTTTATAATTTTTGAAACCAACAGATACCAAAAACCCGGAATACTTCCACAAAGTTGTGGATTGTCAGTATGCTTGCCCCGCACATACACCGGTACCTGAATACATCAGGCTGATCGCAGCAGGAAAATATACAGAAGCTTACATGGTCAATTGGGAATCCAATGTGTTCCCCGGAATACTTGGACGAACCTGTGATCGTCCCTGCGAACCGGCATGCCGGCGTGGAAGGATCGAGGAAGAGCCCGTCGCTATTTGTCGCCTGAAACGTGTAGCTGCTGATAATAAGGATGATGTAAAGGCATATATGCCTGCAATTCCTTCTCAAATGAATGGAAAGCGTGTGGCATTGATCGGTGCGGGACCAGCATCCTTAACGGTTGCCCGTGATCTTGCTCCCTTTGGCTATGAAATTCATTTGTATGATGAGCATGATGCAGGCGGCGGAATGATGCGCAGTCAAATCCCTTCGTTCCGTTTACCTACTGAAGTGCTGAATGAAGAAGTGGGCTATATCCTGGATATGGGTATTCATACGCATTTCAAAACTTATGTTTCCAGCTTAAATGAAATCCTCGAAAAGGGATACGATGCAGTTTTTGTAGGCACCGGTGCACCTCGCGGACGGAACCTCGATCTTCCGGGACGAGAAGAGGCCGGTAAAAATGTACATATCGGAATCGAATGGCTTGCCAGTGTTGCTTTTGAGCATACCCATAAGATCGGCAAAAAGGTAATCGTTTTGGGTGGTGGTAATACCGCTATGGACTGCTGTCGTACTTCACGTCGTTTGGGTGGTGAGCAGGTAAAAGTAGTGGTTCGCAGTCCTTTTTCTGAGATGAAAGCTTCCCCATGGGAAATTGAGGATGCCATGCATGAGGATATTCCTATTCTGGAGAATCATGTGCCCAAATCCTTCGTAGTGAAGGATGGCAGCCTTAAAGGTATGTTCTTCGAAAAGGTGATGGTTGAATACGATGAAAACGGAAAGCGCAAGCTTGTCCCAACTGGTGAACCGGATGTATTTATTGAAGCAGATGATGTGCTGGTAGCTATCGGACAGCAAAATAGCTTCCCATGGATAGAAAAAGAAACGGGTGTAAACTTTGATGAATGGGGAATGCCTTTTGTTGATCGCGAAACACATCAATCATCCAACAATAAGGTTTTCTTTGGCGGAGATTCTGCCTTTGGCCCCAAGAATGTGATCACTGCAGTTGCCCATGGGCATCAGGCGGCCATTTCCATCGATCTGTTTTGCCAGGGAACGGCCCTCACGGAACGCCCCGCACCATTCACCAATTTGGTTAGCAAGAAAATGGGCATCCATGAATGGAGTTATGATAATGATGTGGTTAATGATCAACGTTTTATAGTGCCTCTGGCTGAGAAAAAAGCGGCTCTTTCTGATCGTAAACTCGAGGTGGAACTAGGCTTTGACATCGCTACAGCGGTCAAGGAAGCCCATCGCTGCCTTAACTGTGATGTTCAAACCATCTTCGAAAAGGATAAATGTATTGAATGTGATGCCTGCGTGGATATTTGTCCGACTTCCTGCATCACTTTCACCCTCAATGGTGAAGAGGAAGATCTTAGATCCCGTTTGAAAGCTCCTGCATTTAATATTACTCAGGACCTCTACGTATCCGATACCCTTCCCACCAAAAGAGTAATGGTGAAGGATGAAGACGTTTGTCTGCATTGCGGCCTTTG
>JBIIWE010000046.1:0-9409 GCA_044339075.1 Daejeonella sp.
GCTAAATTATCAGAATAAAAAAATTTTTTTATGGCAGAAATAACCCGGGTTTTTGATCTTCTACAGCTTTCTGTTGAAAAGTATCAGAAGGATGATATGGTGGCAGCCAAGCAGAATGGGCAATGGGAAAAGTATTCGACTCAGCGATTTGTAGGATTAGTAAATGAAGTGAGTGCCGGACTGATAGCCTCCGGAATCAAGAAGGATGATAAAATTGCTATCATGTCGCCCAACCGGCCGGAATGGAATATTTGCGATTTTGGAATTATGCAGATCGGGGCAACCCAGGTACCCATGTACCCAACCCTCGCCGAGAACGATATTAAATTTATTTTGAGAGATGCTGAAGTCAAAATTGTATTTGTTTCTGACGTAATACTGTATGAAAAACTGAACAGCGTCAGAAAAAAAGAACAGCTTGATCTAAAGATCTTTAGTTTTGATAAGATTGAAGGAGTACCATATTGGATGGAATTGTCTGAAATTGCAGATCGTTCTGAACCAATTGATCTTCAAATCTATCGTGATCGTATTCTTCCTAGTGATCTTCTGACCTTAATTTATACTTCAGGTACAACAGGAACACCTAAAGGAGTGATGCTTACGCATGATAACCTGGTGAGTAATTGTATTGCATCTTCGGTGATGTATCCCAAGAACTTTTCAAAAGCATTGAGCTTTTTGCCACTTTCTCATATTTTCGAGCGTATGGTTCTTTATATGTATTTCTATCTTGGGATCTCTGTTTATTATGCTCAAAGTATGGATACAATAGCTGCAGACCTTGTTGAAGTGAAACCTCATGGTTTTACGACAGTTCCGCGACTGCTTGAAAAGGTTTACGATCGGATTGTTGCCAAAGGGGCTGGTTTAACAGGGATTAAAAAACAATTGTTCTTTTGGGCACTTAATCTGGGTCTCAAATATGAGATGGATGGGAAAAATGGTGCTTTCTATGAATTTCAGCTAAAGATTGCGAATAAAATTATATTTAATAAATGGCGTGAGGCTTTAGGTGGAAAAATCTTGGCTATCGTTTCTGGTGGAGCTGCACTGCAACCCAGGCTTGCCCGTGTTTTTTGGGCGGCGAATATGCCAGTTTTGGAAGGTTATGGACTGACTGAAACATCGCCGGTTATTGCCGTAAACGGACTTGAGCCAGGGGATGCTAAATTTACAACCGTAGGTAAAGTGATCAAAGATGTAGCGGTTAAAATTGCTGAGGATGGAGAAATATTATGTAAGGGGCCAAATGTAATGAAGGGCTATTACAATCGTCCTGATCTTAGCGATGAAGTGATTGATAAGGAGGGCTTTTTCCATACTGGAGATATTGGTGAGATTTTGGAAGGCAAATATCTGCGTATTACAGATCGTAAAAAGGAAATATTTAAAACCGCTGGAGGAAAGTACATAGCCCCACAGGTTCTTGAGAATAAATTTAAAGAATCGCCTTATATCGAGCAGGTGATTGTGATAGGTGAAAATGAACGTTTCCCAGCTGCATTAATACTTCCTTCATTTCCTGCATTATCAGCTTGGTGTGGCAGAACAGGTATTCCATACACAACGAATGAGGAAATGATCAAAGATCAAAGGCTTATTGATAAGATCCAATCTGTGATCGATCATTTTAACCAGGATTTCGGAAATTGGGAAAAGGTCAAAAAATTCGAATTATTGGTTAATGAATGGAGTATAGATGGGGGTGAGCTAACCCCAAAATTAAGTTTAAAAAGAAAAGCGATTTTGCAAAAATATAAGTCAGAGGTTGAAAATATTTATAGAAATGCCTAAAAATATGAAAATCAGATCTGCCTTCGTCCTGCCTCTTATTTTTACTCTGGCTGTATTTTTTACAGCTTGCGTTGGGGGGCAGACAGGCAAGAACAACAGCGGCCAATATAAAAATGGAATGGTGGTCTCTGCTCACCCTTCTGCTTCGAAAGTAGGCCTTGACATTTTAAAGAAAGGTGGAAATGCTGTGGATGCGGCAGTTGCTATTCAGTTTGCACTCGCGGTTGTTTATCCTGATGCCGGAAATCTTGGTGGTGGTGGATTTATGGTGTATCGGTCTGCTGCAGGAGAAATGGCAACACTCGATTTCAGAGAGAAAGCACCTGGAAATGCAAGCCGTGACATGTTTCTGGATTCAGCAGGTAATGCGATAACACAAAAAAGTATTTTTGGCCATTTAGCTGCAGGAGTTCCCGGTAGCGTGGATGGAATGGTAAAGGCTCATTCCCGCTTTGGGAAATTAAGCTGGGCTGAAGTTGTTCAACCTGCATTGGATCTTGCTAAAAACGGATTCCCAATCACTGAAAGTCAGGCTGAAGAATTTGCAGAGATTCAGGAGCCATTAAAAAAGTATAATCCCGGAAAAACATATTTTATTAAGGATAAATGGGCCAAAGGAGATATTTGGATTCAGGATGACCTTGCTAAAACCCTTCAATTGATCAGAGATAAAGGCCGAGAAGGCTTTTACGCCGGCGAAGTAGCCGATCACATCGTTGCTGAAATGCTTGCCGGTGGTGGCTTGATCAGCAAAGAAGATCTGAAAAATTATCAGGCTCAATGGCGCGAACCGCTTGTTGGAAATTATAAGGAATATAAAATAATAACCATGCCTCCGCCTTCCAGTGGTGGAATCGCTCTATTGCAACTTTTAAGTTCTGTGGAGGAATATCCAGTTAAGCGTTATGGATTCAATTCTGACTCAAGCATGCAATTAATGATTGAGGCGGAAAGAAGAGTCTATTCAGACAGAGCTACTCATCTTGGTGATCCTGATTTTTACAAGGTGCCACAGAAATATCTGATTAACTCCATCTATTCAAAATATCGGATGAGTAACTTCCATTGGGAAAAGGCAACTTTGAGCAGCGATATTAAGGCGGGCGAAGTGCCAAAAGAATCCGAGGAAACGACTCACTTCTCTATTGTTGATCGTGAAGGAAATGCAGTAGCAATCACTACCACTCTGAATGGGGGCTTTGGCTCAATGGTTTTTGTAAAAGGCGCTGGCTTTTTATTGAATAATGAGATGGATGATTTTTCTGTTAAGCCTGGTACTCCGAATATGTTCGGATTGCTTGGCGGTGAAGCTAATGCAATTCAGCCGGGGAAAAGGATGTTAAGTTCGATGACCCCCACCATACTTGAAAAAAATGGCAATCTATTTATGGTGGTAGGTACACCGGGAGGTGCCACAATTATTACCTCTGTTTTTCAAACCATCCTGAATGCTATTGAATTTGATATGGGGATACAAAGTGCCGTAAATGCCAAACGGTTTCACCATCAATGGCTGCCTGATGAAGTTGTGGTTGAGAAGGGTGGAATTGATAGTCTGGTAAGAACCAAACTTGAGAAAAAGGGCTATAGGTTCAGAGAACGAAAAGCCATAGGTCGTGTTGATGCGATCTTGAAAACGCAATGGGGTTATTACGAAGGTGGAGCAGATCCAAGGGGAGATGATACAAAACTGGGTTGGTAATACCCTGATTTTGTAAAATACCCGGTATTATCAGTTTGTTTTTCTCGCGATGCTGGGTAAAAGGGTGCCGACAAGAAAGTGCAGTAGAACAATTGCAAGCAGAATAAACTTTATTCCTGCAAATAGGTACGCTGAATTGGCAAACATATCGGTCGGTTCAAAATAGATCAGCTGCAGTAGTGAAATATTCTCGATCATATCACATGCCACCGCAATTACCGTCAAACTGCTTAATAGTTTGAACCTTTTTAAAATACTCCCTTCGGCAAGGTGACTACAGGCCCATGCACTTCCATAATAGAACATTGCTCCATATAAAAGAGGAAAAATAAAGTCCAGGTAAATGCTGAGTGTAAGAAGTTCAATATGTCCTAATTGCCTTAAATCAGTTAGAAAATTTTCTGCTTTTTCAGCTGAACCAATGAACTCAAACTCCAGAATGCTGGCCGGATCAAGAGGAGTGGTCATTTCTCTCATGAGTATAAACCAGGCCGCAGTAAGTAAAAAAAGTAATATTAATCTAAGTCCTTTATTTTTCATACACGCTTAAGATATTATTTTTAATTGTTGAAAATCAATCTCTGAAAGGATATTTGACAATTGAAGATTGGCTCATACCGTTCTTTTCATATAGGGCAATGCAGTGTTGTTTATATTTTTCCTCGATATTGCTTTCTGCGAGTTCTAATTTTCCTGTATAGGGATTGTTGCTCAAAAAGAAATAAACACGGGTAGTTCCATATTTGTTATGAGGCATATAATTACCATATTGTTCTATAGCTGCCCAGTTTTCTTGATCAATACTAACGGCATAGATCCTAAGTACGGGACCGGTATTTTGCTCGTTTCGGATAAATGCCGTCTCCTTCAGATTGCCATTTAAACCTTTAATGCCAGGCTCGTTTAGAACATTCCAAAGCATTGCAGTTATTGCAATCACAGAAATAATTAGAATATATAATTTATTTTTTTTCATCTCTGTTCAAAGCTAAGCTTAATATTTATTCAAGCTCCCTCTGAAATTTAAAATAATTTATTCTTAAACACTTGTTTTTTAAATTTCTATTTAATAGTTTTGCTATGCTTGCATAGTAATTTTGAATGAAGCCTGAAGAAACCGTAGATTATTTTCTAAAGATTGTATGGCAAACTGTTGCTAATAGATATAATCAGATTGCATCCGATTTCGGGATCACGCAAGCTTTGGGTTACATGTTAATTAATATTCATGAAGAAGGTACCGCTGTTTCTCAGATTGCGGCTTTGTCGGCAGTAAAGTCAACAAGTCTTTCGAGGATGCTGAAAAGCATGGAGGAATTGGGATTGATATTCCGAGAGACGGATTTAAATGATAAGAGATCGGTTAAGATATTTTTAACCCCATTCGGAAAAGAAAAGCGGCAGATCGCTAAAGATGTGGTTCGATCATTTAATGAATACCTTAATATGCATATATCCGATAAGGAGAGAATTCAGTTATTAAAAACCTTAAGTAAAATAAATCAACTAACCACTGATTATAAACCTCAGATTTGCTACCCGGAGCCCTCCGGGTAGTGAAACTGGAAATTAATTACAATGAAACGAGTCATTAGAAAAGTTGCTGTATTGGGTTCGGGAATAATGGGTTCGCGGATAGCTTGTCACTTTGCCAATATCGGTCTTGAAGTACTACTTCTAGATATAATTCCAAATGAACCGACTTCAGAAGAGCTTGCTATGGGGCTTGATATCACGAATAAAAATGTTCGGAACCGCATAGTTAATGCCGCACTCGACAGTACCTTGAAGTCGAATCCTTCAGCAGTATTTTCCAAGCGGGTTGTTAATCATATCTGCACTGGCAATTTTAATGACAACATGAAGGATATTGCTTCATGCGACTGGGTAATTGAGGTTGTTGTTGAACGACTGGATATTAAAAAGCTAGTCTATGATCAGGTTGAAAAATTCAGAACACCGGGAACCTTAATCAGTTCAAACACATCCGGAATTCCAATTCATTTGATGGCCGAAGGCAGATCTGAAGATTTCAGAACTCATTTTTGCGGAACACACTTCTTTAATCCCCCACGTTACCTTCGTCTTCTTGAAATAATTCCAACTCCTGAAACAAAGCCTGAGATCATTGATTTTCTCATGCATTACGGTGATAAATCTCTTGGGAAGACCACGGTTCTTTGTAAAGATACTCCAGCATTTATTGCAAACAGGGTAGGTGTATATTCTATCATGGCCTTGCTTCATCTGGTTGAAAAGATGGATCTCTCAGTGGAGGAGGTTGATAAATATACCGGTCCTGCTTTGGGCAGACCTAAATCAGCTACTTTCCGCACCACAGATGTTGTTGGTTTGGATACCATGATTAATGTTGCTAGTGGTTTATTCAATAATCTTCCTGATGATAAAGCCCATAAGTTGTTTGAACTTCCTGGGTACGTTAAGAAAATGCAGGAAAACAAATGGCTTGGCGATAAAACAAAACAAGGATTTTACAAGAAAATTAAGGGTGCAGATGGAAGATCTGAGATTCTTGCCCTTGATCTTAAAACATTAGAATATAAAGCCCAGCAAAAAATAAAGTCTTCTACGCTCGAAGCAACTAAGCTGGTTGAGAATTTGCGCGAGCGAATGAAAGTGTTTGCCAAGGGTACAGATAAGGCTGGAGAGTTCTTTAGAACCTCATTTTTTGGTCTTTTTGAATATGTTTCAGATCGTATACCAGAGATCTCAGATGAACTATACCGAATTGATGATGCAATGCGCGCCGGATTTGGATGGGAACTTGGTCCATTTGAAGTATGGGATTCACTTGGAATTAGAAATGCTGTAGAGGGTATGAAGAAATATGGCAATGAGGCAGCTTCATGGGTACATGAAATGCTTGCTGCCGGCCATGAGTCATTTTATCTGGTAGAGAATGGTGTTAAAAAGTATTATGATATTCCTTCAAAATCATATAAATCAGTTCCTGGCTCGGAAGCCTTCATTATTTTAGATAATATCCGCCCAACAAATACCATTTGGAAAAATTCAGGAACCACTATTACTGATCTTGGTGATGGTATTCTCAATCTTGAGATTCATACAAAAATGAATACCATAGGAGGTGAAGTGATTCAGGGAATGAATAAAGCTATAGATCTTGCTGAAAAAGATTACAGAGGATTGGTCATTGGTAATGATGGTGCCAATTTTTCAGCAGGTGCTAATATCGGGATGATATTCATGGCTGCTGTAGAGCAGGATTGGGATGAGATCAATATGGCAATTAGGATGTTTCAGAACACGATGATGCGGATGCGTTATTCCTGTATTCCTGTAGTTGCTGCTGCCCATAATTTAACCTTAGGTGGTGGTTGCGAATTATGCCTTCATGCAGATTATGTTCAAACCAATGCAGAAACTTATATGGGCCTTGTTGAATTTGGTGTTGGATTGATACCTGGCGGTGGAGGAACAAAAGAATTTGCTCTTCGTCTTTCAGATGAATTCAAAGATGGTCAGATCGAGCAGGCTGCACTTAGAGATCGTTTTTTAACTATCGGGCAGGCAAAGGTTTCGACTTCAGGAGTTGAAGCAGCAGAACTGGGATATCTGCAAAAAGATAAATACAGTATCACCATGAACCGCAGCAGATTGATTATCGATGCGAAAAATAAAGCGATCGAACTTGCTGAAAATGGTTATACCCAACCAGTAAGACGCAAGGATATTCGCGTTCTGGGTAAGCAAGGGATGGGGATTGTATATGCCGGAGCTAACTCCATGTTTGCAGGAAACTTTATTTCGGAGCATGATAAAAAGATCTCCGAAAAGTTAGGGTATGTTTTGTGTGGTGGCAATTTATCCCAGCCAACACTGGTTTCTGAACAATATTTACTTGATCTGGAAAGAGAAGTTTTCCTTTCACTTTGCGGAGAAAAGAAAACATTAGAGCGTATTCAGAGTATTCTGACAAAAGGGAAGCCGTTGAGGAATTAGGTATGAGATATGAGATATGAGATATGAGATGTGAGATATGAGATATGAGATGTGAGATTTGAGAACAGAGTTAAATTGACAAATCCAGGTAGTAATGCATAATCTTAAAGAGCTTAAGATTTGGAAAAAAGCCATTGATCTGGCGGTTGAGGTTTATCGGGTAACGGCCTTGTTCCCTCTTGAGGAAAAGTACGGTTTAATTTCACAGACACGTCGTGCGGCAGTTTCAATATCTTCAAATATTGCCGAAGGGGCAGGAAGAAACTCAGAAAAAGAGTTTAAATATTTTTTAGGGATTGCGAATGGATCCTCCTTTGAACTTCAAACTCAATTATTTATTTCAAATAAACTGAGTCTTTTAAGTAGTGAAGATTTAGAAAAAATTCTTCAGCAAATTGAAGAATTACAAAAAATGAATTACGGATTTCAGAATATGTTAAATAAGAAATCCTCAACTAACTAATAATGTATATGTGAAGGTGGGTAGATATCTTATGTCTCATATCTCACATCTCAAATCTAACATATGGAACAAGCATATATCATTGCAGCATACAGAACCGCAGTTGGAAAATCATCTCGCGGTGTATTTCGTTTTACACGTGCAGATGATCTGGCTGCTGAAGTGGTCAGACATCTGATGGCCTCTGTGCCTGCTCTGGATAAGGATGAAATTGACGATGTGATTGTTGGAAATGCTACTCCTGAAGCAGAACAGGGACTAAATATTGCACGTATGATCTCATTAATGGGATTGGATACCGACAAAGTTCCGGGTGTAACAGTTAACCGTTATTGTGCTTCCGGTTTGGAAACAATTGCGATTGCAAGCGCAAAAATTAAGGCAGGTATGGCTGATTGTATCATTGCAGGCGGTGTGGAAGTGATGTCAGGAATGCCTTTCGGCGGATGGAAACTTGTTCCAAATGCTGATGTGGCTAAAAATAACCCTGAATGGTATTGGGGGATGGGACTTACAGCAGAAGCCGTTGCAAAAGAATATAGTGTAAGCCGTGAAGATCAGGATGAGTTTTCATTTAATTCCCATCAAAAAGCTATTGCTGCAATTAAGAACGGCCATCTGAAAGATGGTGTTGTGCCAATCACTGTGAAGGAGACTTACCTTGATGAAAATTTAAAGCAGAAGACCAGAGAATTTATTGTTGATACTGATGAAGGCCCGCGTGCTGATACCGCAATTGATAAACTTGCAAAATTAAAGCCAGTGTTTGCTGCAGGTGGTTCAGTAACTGCCGGAAATTCATCGCAAACATCTGATGGGGCAGCTTTTGTATTGGTGGTTTCAGAGCGAATGTTAAAGAAATTGAATATGCAGCCAATTGCCCGACTAGTGAGTTATGGAGTAGCAGGTGTGCCCCCAAGAATTATGGGTATCGGTCCGATAGAAGCTATTCCACTCGCATTGAAAAAGGCAGGCATGAAGCAACAGGATCTTGATCTGATCGAATTGAATGAAGCTTTTGCCTCTCAGTCATTGGCGGTTATACGAAAATTGGAACTTGATCAGAATAAAGTGAATGTTAATGGAGGCGCAATTGCTCTTGGACACCCTCTGGGATGTACCGGAGCAAAACTTTCTGTTCAATTATTCAATGAGTTGAGAAGAAGAGATAAGAAATTTGGAATGGTTACCATGTGTGTGGGAACTGGACAAGGAGCTGCCGGGATTTTTGAGTTAATGTAATGTTTATGATAGATTAAAGAACCAGGAACCAAGAACCAAGAACCAAGACAAAAGACACAAGAACCAGGAACCAGGAACCAAGAACCAGGAACCAGGAACCAGGAACCAAGACACAAGAACATAAGAACCAAGACATAAATTATATTATGCATCTTAATCAAATCTGTCTTGACTCTTGGTTCTTGGCTCTTGAATCAAAAAAAAGGTTCTTGGCTCTTGAA
>JBIIWE010000047.1:0-9405 GCA_044339075.1 Daejeonella sp.
TTACTGTACAGCCCATTCACAATGAAAAATTTATCAGCAGTATGGCTCAGTCTGAAGGTGTCTTGTGTGGTGCTGGTTTTGAAACACCTGCAGAAGCCTTATTTATGAAAAAGAAGCTATTGGTTATTCCTATGAAAAATCAATATGAGCAGCAATTAAATGCAGCAGCTTTAAAGCAAATGGGAGTGCCTGTTATTAAAAATTTAAATGACAGATTTGATATGGTAATTCGAACCTGGATCAACTCAACAAGAATCGTTGAAGTGAATTATCCCGATCTGACCAGTGCAATTATTGAAAACATAAAATTTGGAAATTTACATTCTTAATTAATTTCTTCAACCAGAAATCCCTGATTTCCTAATTCACTAAGCATTACGTGTGCTCCTGCAGGATCCTGTATAAGGCAGTAAAACCCATTATCCATTTTTCTTTTTCCCCCTAGAACTTTTCCACCCATTTTTTTGCAATTTTCCAGGCTTTTATCCAGGTTTTCTACCACTATATACATGAGCCATTGTGCCGGAAGTCCTTTATTTTCGCCTCTGGCGTGGCAGATTCCTGCCATAACTTCTTTGTCTCCTGGGCTTTTCATTATGAAATCATCATATTCACCCATACTTAAGCCTTCTTTTTCCCAACCTGCTATTTCATGATAAAACGAACTGATACCTTCAGCATCTTCAACTGTAAGGTCGTGCCATAATATTTTGCCTGCTTTTTTCATCCTTATTTTTTTGGATTTTAAATCAAGTTAGGAAGAAAAGATCGATTTTTTTTCAGGAGATTATCCGAAAAGATTACTGCTTAAGTAGCGGTCGCCACGGTCGCATGCAATAAAAACGATGACACCTTTATCCAGTTCAGAAGCAAGCCTGAAGGCTGCAGATGCTCCACCTCCGCTACTCATACCTGCAAAAATTCCTTCCACTTTGGCAAGTTTACGACTCATTTCTGTAGCCTCTGATTCTGATATATCCATAATTCGGTCTACACGGCTTGGTTCAAATATTTTGGGCAGATACGCTTCCGGCCATCTGCGAATTCCGGGTATAGATGAATCTTCAGTCGGCTGACATCCAATGATCTGAATATTGGGATTTTTTTCTTTTAGAAATCGGGAGCATCCCATTATCGTTCCGGTTGTACCCATAGAACTTACAAAATGTGTTATTTTTTGTTCGGTATCTCTCCACATTTCCGGGCCGGTAGTTTTATAATGTGCCCAAAAATTATCGGGATTGGCAAACTGATTGAGCTGGAAACTTTTGCCACTGCCTGCTTTTTCTTCAGCATAGTCGCGGCAAAGTTCAATCCCATCCAATAAAGTAACCTTTGCACCAAAGGCTTCCATTGTCAATGTTCGTTCTCTTGTAGAATTTGAAGGCATAACAAGTTCAATCTCAATACCGTACAGACTTGCTATCATTGCTAAGGCTATACCAGTATTTCCACTTGTTGCTTCTATTAGTTTGGTATTTTTATTAATTTCTCCTCGTTCAACAGCACTCCTGATCATGTTTAATGCCGCTCTGTCTTTTACACTTCCGCCTGGGTTATTTCCTTCTAGCTTGGCATAGATCTTTACTTTTGGATTAGGATTTAATTTTGTTATCTCTACCAGTGGTGTATTTCCTACCAGATCAATGATGCCTGCCATTATTGTTTACTTATTTCATTATCACTCGATATTTTTACCTCAGCTGTATTATAAACATAAGAACCAGCTGGAATACTTTTTGTAATCCACACATTTCCTCCAATGGTGCTGTCATTTCCAATAAAGGTTTCCCCGCCAAGAATTGTAGCTCCAGAATAAACAACTACACGATCGCCAATGGTTGGGTGTCGCTTTGTGTTAGCCATGCTCTTATGGACGCTCAAAGCACCCAGTGTTACTCCCTGATACATCTTTACATGCTTTCCTATCTTACAGGTCTCACCTATAACAATTCCTGTACCATGGTCTATATGAAAGAACTCATCAATTTCTGCTGCAGGATGGATGTCGATTCCCGTCTTTGAATGAGCATACTCTGTGAAAATTCTCGGTAATAGTGGTATACCCAATAGGTATAATGAATGAGCGAGCCTGTAAAACGATATTGCATAGAACCCTGGATATGCTCTAATAACCTCAAATTCGCTTTTTGCTGCAGGATCACCATCGAAAATGGCTTTAATATCGGTATTTAAAATCCGGTATATTTCAGGTACTTGTTCAAAAAAATCCCTTGCTAATTTGGCATTATCACAGTGAATGCAAGCTTTTGTGGCTTCCATTATCTTGCAAAGCTCGATTTCAAGTTTATTGAATTCTTTTTTTAGTTCCTCTAAAGAACTTAAGGTGCGTTTGGATTGTTCAGGATATAATAATCTGATCAGCTCAAGTGCCCACCTTGAAATTTCCTTGTTTGATGGTACTGCATCAGCGTCTTGCTGCTTCTTAAAAATATGCCTAAAAAATTCCTCGTTCATCTTAATCTATACCAAAAACTTTATAAATAGTTAACAATGCAAGTTTAACGAAAAGAATGTTTTCGCGTTGTAAAAAAACATCTGGATAAAAAGTTTTAATTCCAGCACTGATGTGTTAATATCAAATACTGATCTTTAATAATATTCTAGCTTTCTATGTCAATGTCGTATTTGTTTAATAGTCCGGAAATGCCCTGTATTGAAAATTTAGCCATCTTAATACGGTTGAGCTCCGGATTAAGAGCATAGTTGAAAGCTGTACGAAAATCTACTTTTTCAATGATCGTATTATCAAATGTAGCATTTGTTAAATCGCAATTTTCAAAAATGGAACCTGTAAGGTCACATTCGGTAAAATCAACTTCTTTTAACTGGGAATTTTTGAATAAAGTTTTTTTGATTTTTGTCTTGTAAAATGATGAGTGATTTAGCTGGCAGTTTTCAAATGTAAATGAAAGACCAAATTCATTGCAATTTTCAAAATGAAGACCTAACATTTTACATTCATTGAATTTTATGTCTCTAAAGGCAGTTTTTGTTAAAACAGCCAGACTAAAATTAGAGCCAATAAATTCGCAATCACTAAAGTTAATATTTGATAAATTTGTGCCTGAAAAATCGCATTGTCTGAATACACAATTTTCATATTCACCTTTTTCCAAAGCCTCCTTCTGAAATTTCTTTCTATCGAATAGTTTATCTTCTGTATAATTCATTTAAAATCAATTGATTTTTTTAGAAAGCCATTATCGTGTCAATTGATGTAAGCTAAAGACTTCAGATGGACTATTGACACCCTCAGTCTTGAGTACTTCCAGGATTTTTTTAAAGGGCTCAGAATTACCTGCAATATTTGAGAAATAAACAATTGAAGTTTTTTGCCCTGGAATATTAACTGAATACGTACTAAAACCACAGGTGCTTCCTGAATGAAATAATGCTGGGTTAGCTTTGTCGAAATAGAACCATCCCGGTCCGTAAAAACTACCAGTAACCTCTTTTATAGAAAAATTTAGTCGTTTCAATACCGATGGTAAATCTATTAAAGTTCCCTTCCATAAAGCATGAGTCCATTTTTTATAATCATCTAATGAAGTGTAAACTCCACCATCGCCTTTTATTGCACTTGTTGAACTTTGATCATTTGCATAAAGTTTCATGTTCTTGTCTCTTGCAAATCCAACAGAGCGATTAGGAATAGAAATTGCAGCTTCATAAACCAGCGACCTCTTCATTTTTAGCGGTTTGAATATTCTTTCCTTCATGAATTCGGGAAAGGCTTGTCCCGAAACCCGTTCAACGATCAAGGCCAGTAGTGCATAGGCAGAATTACTATACCTGAACTCAGTTCCAGGATTTGAATATGTTTTATCCTGGGTTCTTAAAATATTCAAGACATCAAGATCTAGCAATTGAGTGGTATTGGTATTATCCATTACCTCTTCATAATCAATAATTCCTGAAGTATGGGTAATCAAATGTCGCACCAATACTTTATTGCCAATATTTGGGGGCAATTCTGGTAAATAGCGGGATATAGGATCTTCAAATGAAATCTTTTGATCTAGTTCAAGCAGAAGGATACACATGGCTGTAAATTGTTTTGAAACAGAAGCAAGTCGAAAATTTGTGTTTGGTTCAATTTTGTTTTTACTTTCAGAATCGGCCATTCCGAAGCCTTTATTATACATGGTCTTTCCATTTGTTTCCACATAAAGTGCAAGTCCTGGTTCACCTTGCAGAATACTACTATTGATGACTGAATCAAGTCGCTTTTCGAGCTGGGCACAGGCTTTATGCGAAATTATTAAACTTAAAATGATGAGTATATATTTCATGCTAATTTAATAATGGTGGATTGTGTACTATTCGTATTGGATCAATTGTTCATTGATATACATTTGCAAGCAGTATAAAAATCAGTTTTTGAGAAGTGATAATACCTTAATCAGGTCTTCTGGTGTGTCAATAGCCTGACTTTCTTTATCTGTAATTGCAGCCTGAATGGAGTATCCATTCTCAATCCAGCGCAACTGCTCCAGCCCTTCTGCTATTTCTAGATCCGATACTGGTAGTTTGGTAATTTCTGAAAGTGTTTGCCTTCTGAAGGCATAAATGCCTATGTGTTTATAAAAAGTATGTTCATTTAGCCAATTGTCATTTTTTTTGCCTCTTAGGTATGGTATTGTGGCGCGGCTGAAATAGACTGCCTGATGGTTTTTATCAAGTATTACTTTGGGTGTATTATCGTTAAATAGTTCCTCATTTGTATGAATTAATTTAACCAAAGTTGCAATTTGGGTATTGAGATTGTCATAGCAGGAACAAAGCAGATCGATCTGGTGTGGATCGATCATTGGCTCATCTCCCTGTATATTGATCAGGATATCAAATTCAGGAAATTGTTCGGCAACTTCTCCACAGCGATCGGTTCCACTCGCATGTTTTGATGAAGTCATTATCCCTTCGCCTCCAAAGGTTTTTAAATGATCCAAAATACGTTGATCATCTGTTGCCACAATAACCTTGTCAAGACGAGAAGACTTCTGGCATTGCTCATATACCCTTTGAATCATGCTTTTTCCGGCAATATCTATGAGGGGTTTACCGGGAAACCGGCTGGATTCATAACGGGCAGGGATAATTCCGAGGATCTTCATCGGCTTTTGAAATTATCGGTATCGACTAAAATAAACCATGGATCTCGCGTTCAATACTATTGATTACAAATCCAAGGTCTTCAGGTTTGTTGGCAAAGTCAAGTTTGTCTTTATCAAGTATCAATAGCTTACCTTTTGAGTAAGAGTCGATCCATTTTTTATATTTGTCATTCAGTTTAGAAAGGTAATCCAGACGAATTCCTGCCTCATATTCTCTACCACGTCTCTGTATATTATTAACCAGAGTAGGAACTGATGCTTTCAGATAAATTAACAGATCTGGCGGCTTAATAAAAGATGTGATATTCTCGAAAATTGAACGATAGTTTTCGTAATCCCTGGTGGTCATTAAGCCCATATCATGTAGGTTTTCAGCGAAAATATAGGCATCCTCATAAATCGTTCTATCCTGGATGATATTCCGTTCGGTGTTTTGTAATTCTAGAATTTGCTGAAAACGACTGTTTAGGAAATAGATCTGTAAATTAAAGCTCCACCTTTTCATATCGTTATAAAAATCTTCCAGATAAGGGTTATTGTCAACAGCCTCAAACTGTGCTTCATAATTCAGATGCTTTGCAAGCAACTCTGTTAGGGTAGTTTTACCTGCCCCAATATTTCCAACTATGGCAATATGCATGATGTTTCTGGTAAGTGCTTAGCGACGGCCGCTAATTGTGTTTGAAAATACAAATAGTTTTTTAATGAAGGGAATTTAAAAAGTTTTAAAGCCAATTATTTCCCTTACTTCCCTAATGGTTTTTGATGCGCTTTCTCTCGCTTTAATAGCTCCAAAACGGGCAACCTGTCGTAAATAAGTTTCATCTTTTGCGATTTCATTTATTCTTTCACGAATTGAAGCTGTAGCATTGATCATGTCTTCGGCTAGTTGCTTTTTAAAGTCGCCGTATCTGATCCCGCAATTCGCGTAAAGCTGGTCAAAATGATTGTATGTGCTTTCTGAAGAAACAATTTTCATGAGGTCAAATAGATTTTGAATTGACTCAGCTTTTGGCTGATTTTCTGCTGTAGGACCACTGTCGCTTACAGCCCTCATTACCTTTTTTCTGATTACTTCAGGTGCATCCGAAAGAAAAACAGCATTGCCTTCACCTTCCGATTTCCCCATTTTGCCTTTGCCGTCAAGTCCGGGGACTTTTACCAGTTTCTCAGTGAAATTAAAAGCATATGGTTCCGGGAAGTATTCTTTATTATAGAGCCTGTTGAATCTGTTGCCAAAGGTTCTTGACATTTCCAGATGTTGCTCCTGATCTTTTCCAACGGGTACTTTTGTTGCCTTATGAATCAGAATATCAGCAGCCATTAAAACAGGGTAGGTCAATAATCCTGCATTTACATTGTCGGGATGAGCACGAACTTTATCCTTGAATGAGGTACTTCTTTCAAGTTCTCCCAGGTAGGCATTCATGTTCAGATATAAGTATAATTCTGCTATTTCAGGAACATCTGATTGAACATAAATTGTTGCTTTTTCAGGGTCAATACCAGCAGCCAGATACTCGATCAATACTTGCCTTACATTGCCATGAAGATCCTCGGGAGTAGGGTGTGTGGTCAAAGAATGATAGTCTGCAATAAAAAAATAGCAGTTGAATTCATTCTGCATCTGTACAAAATTTTTTACAGCGCCATAGAAATTCCCTAAATGCAGTTTACCGGTACTGCGGATACCACTAACAACAGTTTCCATAATAGGCGAAATTAAGGATTTTTTCTGTAACCGAGGTTGAAAGGGTTTGAAATGCCTCCCATTTATTATAAAGCTCCATAGATTTTTGTATTTTTGAATGAATGAAAAGACTTTTTAAAAGTGCACATCTTTACTATTTTCAGGTTTGGCTTGCTCTAGTATTTACGAGTCTTTATCCTATTATTTTTTATTTTTCCCGCAGTCCTGTAAAATTTCATGGGATGAACCGAATGCGATGGATATTCAGTTATTTAAGTTCGGTTTTATCAGGTTTTATATTTCGCTTCAGCTATGAAGAAAAAATTGATTGGTCGAAAAATTATATTATTTGCGCTAATCATACCTCCAATCTTGATATCACAGCCATGATTCTTCTTGCCAAACGTAATTTTGTGTTCATGAGTAAAAACGAGCTTAAGGAGAATTTTATTGTCGGAATTTATTTACGGACAATTGATATTCCATTGAAGCGGGATAGTATGATGTCGGCTTTCAGAGCATTTAAAAAGGCCGGCGAGAACTTAAAAGAAGGCAAGCATCTGGTGATATTTCCGGAAGGTATGATTAGTGAAACTTATCCTCCGGTACTACAGCCCTTCAAGAATGGCCCATTCAGACTGGCAATTGAAAATGGGGTACCTATTTTACCTGTTACTATTGCAAATGTCTGGAATTTGATGTGGGATGATGGAAAGAAGTATGGAAGTACCCCGGGTAATTGCGATATTTGTGTTCATGCCCCAATCTATACAAATGAAATGCAGGAAACAGATGCTGATGATTTGAGAGACAGAGTTTATCAAATTATTAATAACACTCTCAAGAAGTATCAAAATCCATAATATATTGTAGAAACCTTTTGTTTAGACTTTAATTAATTATTAGAAGAATGATAGTAAGTCCGGAAACGATCGATAAAATTGCCCATTTGGCTAGGCTAGAGGTGCAGGAAGATGAAAAGCAGGGTCTTTTAGATGACATGAGTAAAATTCTTACTTTCATGGATAAACTAAATGAGGTGGATACTAGTGGAGTTGAACCGTTAATCTATATGAATGATGAGATCAATGTTTTGCGTGAAGATGAAATTAAAAAGGAGATTAGCAGAGATATGGCATTGAAAAATGCGCCTAAAGAAGACGGGAAGTTTTTCAGGGTTGCGAAAGTAATTAATAAGCCCTAATTTTTCAGATACTGTAACAATGAACCTATGCCGATAGTCTAAAAAAGAAAAACATGGCTCAAGATCCTCTCATCACTTTAACAGACATCGGTAGGAAATATGTAATTGGGGCGGAAACCATTCATGCCTTGAAATCTGTTTCCTTAACTATAAATAAAGGTGAATTCGTAGCGCTCATGGGCCCCTCGGGCTCAGGTAAGTCAACACTAATGAATATTCTGGGTTGTTTAGATACACCAACGAAAGGAATTTATATTTTAAATGGAAACCAAGTTAGTGAAATGACCGACAGTGAACTTGCTGAGATCAGAAATAAGGAAATTGGTTTTGTGTTTCAAACATTTAATTTACTACCCCGCTCATCATCACTTGAAAATGTAGCACTTCCATTGGTTTACGCTGGAATTGGAAGGAGAGAACGAGATGAAAGGGCTCAAAAAACTCTTGAAAGTGTCGGACTTGGAAACAGGGTTCACCACAAGCCAAATGAATTATCCGGAGGACAGCGTCAGCGTGTTGCAGTGGCCAGAGCACTTGTAAATAATCCTTCTATCATTCTTGCAGATGAACCTACTGGAAACCTTGACACTAAGACTTCTGTTGAGATCATGGGATTACTGGAAGAAATCCACTCTAAAGGCAATACAATTATTCTAGTTACGCATGAAGAAGATATTGCTCAGCATGCGCACAGGATTGTTAGAATGCGTGATGGGCTCATTGAAAATGATTATTTGAATGAAAATGTGAAGACTGTTTCCCCCAGACTTGACGATATGAAATCAAAGGATTCAGACTTTGAGAAAATTCAATAAGTAAAAATCTGCCTATTTTCTTATAATCTGGTTTGACTTCAAACTAATAATGCATCTTCTTCTAAATATTCATTGTAATTATGTTTTATGAATGTCAAAATACTAGGTTTAACCTATTCACATTCATCACATTCTGCTGAATAATTCTTAATATCGCCCAAAATAAAAGCAGGTCTTGCTGAAAGCCTGACATAACATGAATAGAAAGAAATGAAAATTTATACCAAAACCGGAGATGAGGGATTAACCTCTCTAATAGGTGGAACACGGGTGCCAAAATATGATCTTCGGATTGAAAGTTATGGTACAGTTGATGAGCTGAATTCCTATATCGGTATGATTCGCGATCACGATATTGATTCGGATAAAAAGGACACTTTGAAGGAGATACAAGACAGATTGTTTACTATCGGTGCGGCCTTAGCTTCAGACCCTGAGAAATCTAAAATGAAAATTCCGGATCTTCATCTTTCGGATATCACCTTTCTTGAAAATCAGATCGATGAGATGAATGTAGTGCTTCCTGAGCTAAAACATTTTATTTTACCAGGAGGAAGT
>JBIIWE010000048.1:0-9391 GCA_044339075.1 Daejeonella sp.
AGCAAATCACTCCGGCCTTTATCAACTAAAATCAAATGCATCTCTTGTCCCGGGCGTGGTTTTCTGAAATGACTTGAATAAATAGTAATTGGCTGTCCAATGGCACTTCTTGCCAGAAGTCTGAGGAATACACCAAGATGCTTCCTCTCTGGAATGATCTTTTCCAATCCCATAGAAGCTATCTGAACCTCGCATAAATGAGCTCCCATATCGGCATTACCCTCATTGGTACATACCACATACTCACCAGTTTCAGCAACGGCGAAGTTCACACCTGTTAATGCAGCACGCCTGGTCATAAATACATTACGAAGATGATTACGTGCAACACGTGTTAATAAGGTAGGATCTGAAAGTCCCTTTTCCGTTCCCAAATGCTCATGAAATAACTCACCAATCTCTTCCTTTTTCTTATGAATACATGGCAATACAATATGACTAGGTGGCTCATTATCAATTTGTTGAATATATTCCCCCAAATCGGAGTTAATCACATCAATTCCGCGGTCGGCAAGATATTCATTCAAATGGCATTCTTCAGTGAGCATAGACTTGCTCTTAACCATCTGATTGATATTCTTATCACTTAAAATTTTATATACGATCTGATTATGCTCCTCGGCATCTGTTGCCCAATAGACTTTGACCCCATTTTTTTTGAGATTATCTTCAAATTGCAAGAGATAATCGTGCAGATTTGAAATCACATTGGACTTAATTGCTGAGGCAGCTTCCCTCAACTCTTCCCACTGAGGAGTTAGATTTGCTGAACGGTCGCGTTTCTGCCTGATCCACCAAAGTGCGCCATCATGCCAATCGACACGATCTTCGTCCTTGTTGAATGCTTCTGCTAATGCTGCGTGATCTGGTGTGCCTTTCATGCCTTTATAGATGAACTATTTAATATTTCTGCTATGTGAATGATCTTAACCTTACTGTTATTGCGCTGAAGAATCCCCTCCATGTGCATCAAACAGGAAAGATCGGGCGATGTAATGTACTCTGCACCATGTTTTGTATGATCTGTTATACGGTCTTTTCCCATTTTTACTGACACCGCTTCTTCAGCGATACAGAATAATCCGCCAAAACCACAACATTCATCAGCCCTGTCAAGTTCAGTTATTTCGAGACCCTTGACCATATTTAATAGTTGTTTAGGTTTTGAAAAATCAGGAGCTACTAATTCAGACATCTGAGCAAGATGTAAACCTCTAAGTCCATGGCAACTCTGGTGAAGGCCTACTTTATGAGGAAAATATGCATCCAGCGTATCTATTTTGAGCACATCTGTTAAAAATTCAACTAGCTCATAGATCTTTCCTCTAATCTCTAAAGCTGCTTTTTCATCAGCATGTGAATGTAAATGGTCCTTAATATGTAAAACACAACTTGCAGAAGGAGCAACCACATAATCAAATCCGGAGAAATTCTCAATAAAAAGATCATTACAGGATTGAGTAAGATGCTCGTAGCCTGAATTTGCCATAGGCTGACCGCAACAGGTTTGTTTAGAGGGATAGCTAACCTCAGCACCCAATTTCTGCAGCAATTCAAGAGTAGCTATGGCTGCATTGGGGTATAATTGGTTAACATAACAGGGTATAAAAAGACCGATTTTCATATTTTTTCTTCATTCCAAAAATTAATCCTCAGCACTAATCATTCGCAGAGCAAAATACAAAATTTTTATAAAGTTAATAGAGATAAAAGGCGATTTCTATGAGTTAAACAAGGAATTTTTCAGAAAATTTACTGATACTTGAATATAAAAGACCTGAACCGTTAATTTTTAGCTATAAAAGTGAGATTTTTATACCTGTTTATCTGTTTTTTTTACAGCTCAATACACTTTTGGGCAATCAATATAAAGTAAAGGTCTGCATACTGATTCTCTGAGTCATGGAGGTTTACAGAAGGAGGAAGGGGGTAGGAGGTATGAGGTAGGAGGACTGAAGTATGAAGTATGAGGTAGGAAGTATGAAGTATGAGGTAGGATAGCCTAAATTATAAATCTTAACTTGGACAAAATTACAAAAACTAACCACTAACCACCTAACCACTAACCACCTAACCACTAACCACCTAACCACTAACCACCTAACCACTATTCTAATGCGCGATATCAGCCATAAACAAATTACCCTCCGTACCGCAAGAGCAGTAGCCATTATTTTTTGCTCGGAGAATAGCATTGAATTGATCCGTTCGAATGAGCTTCCTAAGGGTAACCTTTTTGATGTGGCTCGTGCAGCCGGTTTTTTAGGTGCAAAACTTACTCCTCAACTCCTTCCCCATTGTCATCCGGTTACTATTGATGCGATGGATTTTACTTTCAATTTCATTAGCAGAGAATTACACTCAGAGCTTTTTGTGGAGGATATATTGAGCAGAACCGGAATTGTGATCATTGGAGAAGCAAAATCTATTGGTCGCACAGGAATAGAAATGGAAACATTAACAGCTGTTTCTGTTGCTGCTCTGGAGATCTATGATATGCTTAAACCGGTAGACACTAAATTAGAGATCGGTAATATCAGGCTTTTGGAAAAAAAAGGTGGCAAAAGTGATCGCAATCGTTTTATTGAAGAATCTCCATCCTGCGCAGTCCTGGTTTGTTCAGATTCTACTGCAAAAGGTGAACGTGAAGATAAAAGTGGGCTATTGATTTCCGATATGCTAAAAAAGGTCAATGGTAATGTTCTTCATTATAAAATACTTCCCGATGATAAAGAGGCCATTCAGAATCAGATCAAAGATTGGGTTGCTGATGATATACAATTCATTTTTACTACGGGTGGAACGGGATTAGGTCCCCGCGACAATACCGTTAGTGCAGTAAAGGAAATACTTGAACGAGACGCTGATGGCATTACAGAAGCGATGAGAGCTTTCGGACAAATGCGTACTCCTTTGGCCATGATGAGTCGTTCTGTAGCCGGAGCAATTGGTAAAACAATGATCATCACCCTTCCGGGAAGCCCCAAGGGAGCAAAAGAATCTCTGGAAGCTATTTTGCCCGGTGTTTTCCATGCACGCAAAATGATGGAAGGCGGAGGACATTAACCGAATTTGCTCTGTTTTTGGTATGATTACAAAAAACGATATTAAGTACTGACATCCTAAAAAAATCTTTGCTAGCGACTAAATTTCTCTTTGGTTGTATCTACCAAGAAATAGATCATCGGGACTAAAAAAACAGTCAAAACTAAAGATGAAAGTAGTCCGCCAATAATTACCCATGCTAGCCCATTTTTCCATTCAGAAGCCGTTCCTGTTGCCATTGCTATAGGAAGCATACCAATAACCATTGAAAGGGTAGTCATCAAAATAGGTCGCATTCTTCCTTTTCCGGCCAGGATCAGCGCTTCTTTAAAATGTTTACCCTCGGCCTTCAGCTGGTTGGTAAAATCAACGATCAGAATAGCATTTTTTACAACCAGACCCATCAGCATTATCAATCCTAGCAAAGAGAACAAACTCAAATTATTCAGCGATAAGTTTAGAGCAAGAAAAGCACCAATAGCAGCCAGCGGAATTGAAAATAAAACTACAAAGGGGTAGACAAAACTATCGTAAAGAGCTACCATAATAAGGTATATCAGGAGAAATGACATAAGCAAAACTGATCCAAGTGCCCCGAAACTATCATTTTGTCTTTTAATATCACTCCCCCAGGTCATTAAAATCCCCTTCGGGAGCGGGTTCATCTTTAAATAAGCTACCACATCATCTGCTACTGTCCCTGATGGCCTACCCAAGGCATCTGATGTAAGTGTGATTGCTGACTGACGATCTAAACGTTCCAGAAGAGATGGCGAATTATCCTGTTCAACAGTGGCAAATTGTGATACTGTCAATGTCATACCACCTGGGTTTACGATTGACAGATTTTGAACGTCATCATAGTTTTGACGGCTAAATTCATCTAACCAGATCCTTATAGGATACTCGGTTCCATTCTCGGTTAGTGTTGCATCATCATTTCCTGTAAATGCTGTTCTGAGATTTAAACCCACATAGGCAGTATTTAAGCCTAAACGCTGCATTTTATCTTTATCCGGTATGATTTTATATTCAGGGTTTCCTTGTTCTACTGATAAGCGAACATTATCAGCTCCTGGAATTTTTTCTATTACTGACCTCAATTCACTTCCTGTTTTCATCACCAGATCTGAATTACTTCCACTTAAGGTAATTTCAATGGGCGCCGAACGTGGAATTAAACCCAGTGCAGCCATAGAATAATTGATCCCCGGATACTTCATTTCAAGTTCTTCACGAAGCTTTTTCATGAATTCTTCTGTTGGAACATCTTTGAGTTCCTTCTTTGATTTCAACTGTATGGTAAACTCCGTTTTATTCGCAGATCCAAGTCCAAGACTTCCAATACCAGTACTGGGGCCGCCAACATTACTGAAGACGCTTAGTACTTCTGGTTTTTCAGATATCACATTCGCAATTTTCAAGGAGATCGAATTGTTCTGTTGGACAGAGATTGATTTGTCAAACTCAAGGTTCATTCTAAATTTCCCCTGATCACCAGTAGAAATCAACTCCTTTCCAATGATTCCCTGCTTCATAATACCAAGCGTCATGACTGAAAGCAGGATTACAATACCGGTGAAGATCAATTTATGATTCAACACCCACTCTAGTTTTATACCATACCACTGCGTAAAACCTTCGAGCTGACGCTCAAACCAGAGTAAAAAACGATTAAAAAAATTACTTGGTTTCAGATCATCTTTCTTTCCTATTCTAGATGCCAGCCATGGAGTAAGTGTGAATCCAACCAACAGACTTGTAAGAGTAGAGGTAATTACAACAATTGAGAACTGCTTAAGCATATCAGCCACAAAAACCTGAAGAAAAAGAATCGGAAGGAAAACAACCACATCGACCAATGTTATTGACAAGGCCGAAAATCCGATCTCCAAACGTCCATCCATTGAAGCAGTTCTTTTCTCCTTACCCCTGTCTAAATGCTTTTGTATATTCTCTAATACAACAACAGCATCATCTACCAATATGCCAATGATCAATGACATGGCAAGCAGAGTCATCAAATTAAGGGTGTATCCTAGTATCCACATCACAGCAAAAGCAGTGACCAGGGAGGTAGGAATGGCAATTATCACAATCAATGAATTTCTGAAACTCCTAAGAAAAAGCAGCATTACGATTGAAACAAGAATGACAGCGAGAATTAAATCAAAAACCACTGAATCAACTGCAGCAATAGTATTATCAGTACTGTCATCTGCAATAACAAATTTTGTAACTGAACCTACATTAAGTGATTCAATAGTTTTGATTTTTTCACGCACCGATCTGGAAACTTCTACAGCGTTCGCATCACCCTGCTTCTTCAATAATACACCGATGCCATCTTTCCCATTAAAACGACTGATTGATGTTATTTCTTTAATGTCATCAGTTACAATTGCAATATCCTTAATATAAACCGGACTGCCCTGAAGAGGCATTGCTACCTGAACATTTTCAATATCCTCTAGTTGGGTAAATTTTCCTGATAAGCGAACCGAGCTCTTTTCCTTTTCTGTTTGTACCTGCCCAGTCGGAAGGTCAAGTCCAGACCGATTAATTGCTTCAACAACCCGAGTCATTGAAAGATTATACAACCTTAATTTATCCTGATCTACCTTGATCTGGATCTCTCTTTCCTGTCCGCCTAGTATGCTAATTTCAGCAACACCTTTAATCTGCTGTATCTGAGGCAGATACTCATCCTTCATCTTCTGATAGAATTCAGTTGCCGGCAAATTACTGGTAGCAATGATTGACATGATCGGAAGATCATTTGGAGAAACTTTAGACATCACCGGACTCATAACATCATCCGGAAGATCCTTCCTGATATTATCAATATAACGCTGAGCATCCTGCATAGTTTTATCCAGATCTGTCCCGTATTTAAGATTGGCAATGATAACTGATGCATTTGGAAGAGATTTGGTCACCAGATAATCTACACCTTCGAGATTAGCTAAAGCATCTTCTATTTTTCGGGAAACAGAAGTTTCAACCTCAGAGGGTTCCGCTCCGGGATAAACCGTCCTGATTACAACTACTGGCTGATTAAAATCAGGCATTAGCTCATAATTAAGATTTTTATAGCCAATGATGCCTAAAAGAGTGAGCACACTAAAAAGAACGATGATTAGTGAAGGTCGTTTGATTGATATTTCTGTAAGATTCATTTCTACCTTATTTTATTTAATGATTACATTAGCACCGTCAAAAAGATTGATAAATCCAGAAAGAATAATCATATCTCCTTCCTTCAATCCACCTTTTATTACACTATTATTCTTTACACGATCAGAGACGTTTATATCTTTCAAATAAGCCTTTCCTTTTAATATAGAACCGGTTTTCTCTATACTTCTGACTAAGTAAACCTGAGCCTGATCATTTGTTTTTATTATTGCTGAAGAAGGGATTATTATTCCTTTTTCCATTAAGACAGATACCAGATTCACTTTCCCAAACATCCCTGATTTAATCTTTTGATCAGATGTATTGTTCAGAGTAAATTGCACTGGATAACTACTTCCTGAATTAGCTTTATTTCCTATCAAAGTTGTTTTTCCAGACATATTAATTTCAGGATAGGCATCAGAAGAAATACTATAGGACTGATTCTGATCAAACTTTTTCAAGTCATTCTCGCCAACATTCACCGTAAATTTCAATTGATGTATATCAGTGATCTGAAGTAAAGGAATTCCAGGTGAAGCAAATGCACCCTCCTCACTGATCTTAGCGGTGACGAAGCCATCAAAAGGAGCTCTGATCGTTGTTTTATTGATCTGTTCGATCAATAATGCTCTTTGCACCTGAGATGATTTTAATCCCAGTTCAGACTTTTCTAATTGAATGCCCTGAATAGCACCAGCCTTTGCTAATATTGTATATCGAGCTACATCTGCCTGAAAGCCTTCCAGTTGAACTTCAATAGCTTTTAGCTGTAGCCTTAACAATGAATTATCCAGAATGATCAGCGCCTGCCCCTTTATTACTGAACTGCCTACATCAACCAATACAGAATTGATCTTACCCTGAACTTCAGAACTGATCTTCGATTCCCTACTTGGCTCAAATGTTCCTGTAAATGCGAATTCAGTACTTAAAACTTCCAGTTCAATTGTGTCTGCTTGAACATTAATTGCCTGTGCCTTATCATATTGATAAACACTTTTTTGGGTGATCTCTTTATTACTCTTCAGCTTGATCACTACAAGCGCGATCAGGGCTATTGAAGTAACGATGATTAAAACTTTTTTAATTACTGTCGATTTGCTGTTCATAGCTGCTATTTTTTAAATGATAAAATGTTACCGGTTGATTTTTTAAGTTCCAATTCTGCCTTTAAAAAGTCAACAACAGACGAAAGATAGGTTTGCTGGGCTTCGCGTAAAGCATTATCACTAAGGAGTACATCGTTTAAGCTTGCTGTTTGATACTTTTGTTGAACAAGAGTTTGCTCATAAATAGTTTGAGCAAGATTTAACTGATCTGATATTGTTTTAATAGATCTTTGAGCAAGATTTAGCTGTAGTTTTGCATTTTCCACTTGCATGGCATTTTGCTCGGTTAATAAACTATTTTGTAGTTCATTATTTTTTAACTCAAATCTTTTCTGATTCACTTTTTGCTGAGATACCGCTCCATTAAACAATGGAAAAGAAAGTTGTAATCCTGTAAATCCGACAGGATAGAATTTTAAAAATGAATTAGGCTGTTTGTCGTATCCAAAACCTGTGGACCCATAAGTTCCAAATAAAGAAAGCATTGGCAATTTGGATTTTTTCAACGTATTGAGTTCAACTTTTAACAAGCGGTTTTGTATTTCGGAGACCCTAACATCTATGCTTGAAAATGTCTGATATTCTTCCGGATATTGAAACTGAATTACTGGATCTATTTGAATATTCCTTTGAATAGATATACCCATGGCAAATTTCAGGGCATTTAAGATCTGTTGGTACTTACTATTGACTGATTCCTTTTGAGTGTTCAATTGTTTTAACTGCAATTCAGACTTACTCAAATCTGTACTTTTCACAAGCAATTGCTCATGCAGAAGTTTCATATTGTTCAATAACCTTTTAGAATTTAATAAATTACTATCAATAAAGGCTTCCTGATGATGCAGGATAATGGCATTATAGTATAAATTGGCTATTTCAAAAAACACCTGTTCTTCAGTTTTTTGAAGTTGAAGATGAGTAAGTTCTGAAGCTACTTTGCTTGTTTGGATCGCTCCATAAACCTGGGTATTATACAAGGGCATTGTTAACTGCACACTGGCATTCATATTATGAGGAACACCGAATTGGGCCTCTTTAAACTGTCCATCCGGACCACCGAATACCGACAAAGGCAATAACTGATAGGGCAGATCAGCAAAATATTTATAATCTGCATTTGCTGAAATTCTGGGTATTAAACCAGCTTTGGCTTCCTTATACCTTTCATCTCCAATTGAAATGAAATTCCTGCCAATCTTAAGGTTATTATTGTTTACCTGTGCAGTGTCAATACATTGCTTTAATGTTAAAATCTGTGCATTTGCGACTGCTAAGCCGGATATCCAGAACAAAAGAAACAAATATAGTTTGTGAACGCTTACTAACATAATGAGATGTTTTTTTTATTAACTATTCAATTATTATTTTCTTGTGCCTCCATGGCTACCAATAACGATCACTAAAATTTTTAAACTCAGATAAATGAATCTGAAAAACTGAATAAAAGGATTTAGCATTCGGGAATGCTCGGCTTTTGATATTATATGTGTCATGGTCTTGATTTTATTCCGGAATTAACCACCAGAAAGGTTTCATTTTAGCTTTATATAAGAATGCATAATGTAAAAACAACTTTAACCAGTGACCTGCAAGCCCCATATCACCGAATGTCTTCTTTAGATCCCTTCCATGAGTATGTTTATACTTATTATAGTCGGGCACTATCGGGAAAGTAGTCATACTGATTCCATTGCCATCGAGTAAACCATATCCGGCAGATGCAATACATGCGGCACCCATATTACCCATAGAACCCTTATGATTTAAGCTAATTGCATGGGATGGAGAACCACTTTTGATAGTGTCAATGATATTATCCGAAACAATTTTTGCAGTTATTCCCGAAGGCATTCCGGTTCTTGGAGGAGATGGAAAGATCTCAGTGCCATTTTTGCTTTTGCGGGGCCTTGAAATAGCATGAGGTGGTGCAAATGCAATTCCGGGAGCAAAAATATTTTTATAAGACGGATTCTGATAGGTTTCCGGCCAGTCCTGAACAGACCATTCTTCATAAGGCTTAGCAGAATAATCTGCATCCACAATCATAAAGCCCT
>JBIIWE010000489.1:0-2629 GCA_044339075.1 Daejeonella sp.
TTTTTTAGATAGAACATCGAATCAAAATTCGGATCTAGCATAATCCACTTTTCATAATCCCGCGACCAGATCTCGACAAGTTCATGTCCGCCCCAAATTGCATAATTTGTATTAACTATACGTGCCGGAATTCCAAAACTCTGGCAGGCCTGTGCAAACACAATGGCATAATGGAGACAATTACCTCCCCTTTTTGATAAATTTCCCGGTGCGGTAGGACCGCTAAGTATTTTACTCGCATCCCAGCTTAAAAAATCTTCAAATTCAGAATTGGGCAGAAACCAATCCCAATTTGCAGCTGTCCATGCTCGCAAACGTTTGATTTTTTCCCATTCTGTTTTTGCACCATCCACTACCTGGTCAAGTTTAAATTGCTTCCTGAATTCTTGTAGTTCAGGCAATGCAGGGTTCTCGTGAACAAAATCAAATGAAGAGCGGATCATCGGGTAATTTTTTACCTCAGTTATAAAAATACCTGCGCCAGTTGAATTGCTTTGCCATTTACTTTTCAAATCAAGTCCCAAAATTTTGGGCGTACTGTTTCCGGTACCCGGATCAATATTATACTCAAGTTGAACGAAGCGATGCTTCCCTCCTGCTGGCAAAGTTGAACCGTCAAAATTCTGCCAGGCAGTCCATCCTCCTGCTTCAGGCTGATGAGTATTTCCGCTTCTTATTCTTGTATTCCATTTTGAGCCTTCTGTATTTAAGATTCGTGGTTTTAGTTCCACAACTTCCACGTTAACAGGAAAATACATCACTTCTTTTAAGGCTTTATCAGCGAGATTAATTACTGGAGTTTGCAGCCAGGCTTTTTTGGCATAAGCTTGCATCTTTAAACGAATTGGATATTCGGCTATATTGGATGAGCTACCTGCATAATTCCAGGTTTTTCCATTATCAACACTTCGCTTACTATTCCCTGTGAATGAGGAAGTCTGTCCGATGGCATTACGGATAACGGAACTTAAAGCCATTGGAATCCTGAATTTTTCATTCTGCTTGTGTACCCTAAGCTCAATCAGGTTTCTGCCCTTTTTTAAATAAGCTACAGGAACCGGAACTGATGTCCAGAAGTGCCGTAATTCATAAACAATAGGTTTATTCCCATTAACCCTAAATTCAAGCTTTCCACCACTCATTGGTTCAGTAGGCACGATGGGATAAATGAGCATGCTTATCCATGCATTCTTGGCAGGCAATACCGGCAATTCTAAAACTTTCCTGATGATACGGCCTTTGGAGAGGGTATCCCATGCTTCCGAACGAATAGAACCCAGGGTAAGTGCATCATTCTCAATCAAAAGATTATCTTCAAGTACTATTGCATTATCCTCAAGCTTTAGATTCTGAGAAACAGATTTTGCCCACAATTCTGCTGCAGTCCAGGTTTCAACTTTAGATTTCAGGGTATCAGATTTAAATGATCCTTTTGGGTAAGGACTTACAAAATCTGTAGAAAAACCTTCCATGATTCCAGCAAGACTTGCGATAGAAATTAAAACAATTCTGAATATAGGTTTTGTGGCCATAGTTGATAAAATAGGAATTAACTAAGTGTTTAATCACATTGTTGGGTTCAAGCTTTTGAACTTCGACCCCAAAGGGGTCGTATGTTTATAGAAAAATCATAAATCCCCGTCTTCCGAAGCTGAAGGGGTCGGATGTATTTGGAATTGTCACAGATGACCAATTCAAGCAATGTCATTATGTTAAGAGTCGGGAGGTTCCAGCTTTCGCTGGAATGACATTTTTTTTTGGTTAATAAGGAGATTCCAGCCTTCGCTGGAATCGCAAGACGGAACCATGTTATAAATGATGTAGTGCTTTTACTCATTTTTATATATTTCGGGAATGATGAGTGATCTAAACAGATTCCAGCGAAGGCTGGAATCTCCCCCATCTCCCCCTAAAATGTTGTCATTCCAGCGAAAGATGGAACCTCATAATACATTCCGGTTAACGTTATCTTCCTGAAAGAAACGGAACCAACGAAAGCCGCAATCTCATTATTATTCCACACACATTTTAAAACCATGAAACCAAACTATCTCTTAACTAATGATATTGCCCTTTCGGGGTTGAAAAACAAAATTTTTAATGCGACACTATGAACAAAAATACCGGACCTCCATCATTAGATGAAGATCCGGAATATTTAAAATTACAGAAAAGCAATACTCTGTACAACAGAGTTAAAATTCCTTATTTGTTGATTTTCAATGCAACAGTACCAGCCGGCAATTTCAAAGAAACAGTTTTTGATCCTGTGTCATATGTCCAGTCTGTAACAGACTGACCACCAACCAGAACTGAAGATGGTTTACCCGAAACCAAAACCTTTAGGTTACATCCTTTCCCTGATTTGATTTCAGCATCAATTCCTGAACTAACAATTGCCATTGTACCTCTTGTACCAACGTCTGCAATAAGAGACAAACCGTTACCGGAAATCGAGCTTCCTTCATAATAAATTTTCTGAAGCGCACCGGATAAGTCATAGGAAGCAGTGAATCTCTTTGCATCGGTAGTAAAGCCAGCTGCTACGCCATTGTCAGTTCCAATTCTAAAGAAACCAATATCTGAACCCTGGCTATGTACCATTTTAGCACCGATCCATCCCGGAGCA
>JBIIWE010000490.1:0-2627 GCA_044339075.1 Daejeonella sp.
CATGTTTCCCCTGAATGATGATCTTATTGTGGAGATCGATGAGGGAAATGGCATCCTTAAAGTAGACCTTCCCGAAGGACTAATTGATCTGTATCTGGAAGCCTAAATATTTAAAGTATTTCTCTTCGTGCTAATTTTCTATTTTTATAGAGAATATGAATCCTAATATATCTTCACTTTACGCTATTGCCAATAAACCGGTTCGGAAAATTATTGGATTGATGTCAGGTACCTCTTTTGACGGACTTGATATTGCTTTATGTGAATTTAGCGGGAGCGGATTAGAGACCAAAGTAAAGGTCGTACACTTTGTGAGTAAAGGGTATTTGCCCGCATTCAAAGAGGATCTTAAATCTGTTTTTGCAAAGAGAACAGCTGACCTGGAAAAGGTTACTTTATTAAATGCTTTTATAGGTGATTATTACGGGCGACTAATACTCGATAGTTTAAACGAGTGGGGTATTCCAGCGTCAGATATTGACCTGATCGCCAGCCATGGGCAGACCATCTATCATGCTCCCAAACAGCAACGTGATGCGGATGCTTATTCTAATGCTACTCTTCAGATTGGTGATGGCGATCACCTGGCCATGAGATCCGGGATAATCACGATCAGTGATTTCAGGCAGAAACACGTAGCGGCTGGTTGCGAAGGTGCTCCACTGTCGGTTTATGGTGATTATTTGCTTTTCTCGAATCCTGATGAAAACCGGGTCATGCTCAATATCGGAGGTATCTCCAATTTCACATTTCTTCCTTCTGCAGGTTCAACTGATTTTTTCTCTTCAGATGTGGGACCAGGAAATACATTGATGGATCAGTTCGTTCAGCTCAACTATCCCGGAAAGTATTTCGATCAGGATGCAGCGATTGCATCAGCTGGAAAGGTGAATCATAGATTATTGGTTTCACTGTTTGATCATGATTTTTTCAAAGCGGGATACCATAAAACGACCGGTCCTGAACTTTTCAGTTTGGCATATTTAAACCATGCAATTGAAAATTCAGGTCTGCAGGAGCTTTCAAATGAAGATATAATGGCCACTCTGGCTGCATTTACCGCTAAGAGTATCGTGAAGGCCATTGCTTATTGCGTTGAAGGCAAAGGAGCCTATGAAATTTATATCAGCGGAGGTGGTATGCATAATCCTTTACTGTGCGGTATGATCGAAGAGCAGCTTGGTAAAAAACTAAAATTTACTTCTGATCTGGGTATTGCTCCTGATGCTAAAGAGGCGGTTTTGTTTGCTCTTTTGGGCAATGAAGCTATTGCGGGTGGCAAAACTGATTTTGGTAAACATCCGGGCGTTCCTTCTATATCGATGGGGAAGGTTAGTTTTCCTGGCTGATATATCGTAGTCTCTGCTCCTAATGAACCATAATCATGTTTATGGCGACCAGTTTTTGTGCAAGAATTGAGTGTTAAACGGTGTAAAAGCTAGTTTAGTGTTTCATTTTACAATTGTTTAATTAGCCATCCACAAATTACCTTCGATATTTTCTGAACCTAAAAATTAAAAAATGTCAAATTTATTTGGATTTATATCAAATAAACTTTACATTTAGTAAAACAAAATTGATATGGAAAATTCATTATTAATTCCGGGCAAATACAAGATAATTGGCTGGATCATTTTTATTCTGTTTGCCTGTTTAGGCGTAGCTACTTTATATTGGGAATATAAGATCCCGGGCTTTGCTCTGCCGCTAAAAGAAAGCGGTTTAAGCTTTTCCGACTACAATCTTACCAACGAATTTGCTTTAGCTGGTGTAATAATTGGTTTAATGATGATCGTATTTGCCAGGGAGAAAATAGAGGATGAATACATTTCATTGTTACGATTAAAATGCTGGCAATGGTCGGTTTTGATTAGTTTCGGAATATTGTTTATCCTTAATTTTGTGTTTTATGGCACTGCATTTTATGGTTTTTTAATCTATAATATGTTTACTGTACCGCTAATTTTCATCGCAAAATTCAATTTTAGTTTGTATTTATTGAGGAGAGAAAGGGAAGAAGATGAAAAATAATTTGCGCATTCAAAGAGCTATAGTGAATATTACTCAGGCAGAGCTTGCTGAAAAGATACAGGTTTCGCGTCAAACCATTAATACAATAGAATCAGGTAAGTACGTTCCCTCAACTGTCCTGGCCTTAAAAATGGCCAGAGTATTTGGTGTGCCTGTTTCTGAAATTTTTTCACTGGAAGAAGGGGATTAAGAATAAAAAGGATTGTTTTTGAACTTTTGCACTTAATCCTAATAATGGTATTGCAATCCGATTCCAGGGGTATCCGTGGTGGTATTTTCGTACTCCAGTCATATTTTTTATCCGCTCGTTCATTTCGAAATAGGCAAGACGAGGAATCTCAAACCTATGATCCCAGAAACTATGTTTGCCAATAAATCTGTGATTCCTCCACACTTCCAATTTAAAGATAAAGGCAAAATTTGAGCAGCGTGTTCGGAATGACGGCATCCTGGCAACTCTATCTCAGCTTAGTCAGGTAATCTAAGGCCCTACAAATCTAATTCTGCTTCTCAAGTTGAAACGGTTTATCTATGCAGGCCTTTTAATCTCACGTCTCACATCTCACGTCTCACATCTCACATCTCACGTCTCACAT
>JBIIWE010000491.1:0-2621 GCA_044339075.1 Daejeonella sp.
CCAAACCAATTCAACCAAGTTGAATTTAATAGGTTACCAACATCAAAGTTGATATTAGAATTGGTGATCAGTCCAAAGAATAATTCATTGGTACCATAGCCAAGAGCACAGATAAGCACCGACGCCAAGATAAAGATCAGATAACTAATAGCCTTATTATACGGAATTTTTGAAGTTAATATCTTGTATCGATAAGCATAAACAAAGATAAGAACCCAGGTAAATGCCAGGATATTAAACAAAAAATCACCTATGGATGGAAATAAATAACTCGATGCATAATATTTCGGATTGAAGATCTCGATCTCAAAATTTCTGCTGAAATACCTGTAATGCAGATCAATAAGTCGTAATGTAATAACAGAACCTAACAAAAGAAAGATAGCCCATTTAACATATCCTTTTTCAGCAATGGTGACACAAAGATGAGTTAGGAATATAAGTCCGAAAAGGACTGATAAAATCCACATGACAAACTCAATAGCTACGTAAAATGAAAGTGAAGCATTCGAATTAAGTTTAACTGAAAACAGGTATTTACTCTCCAGATTACGGACATTATATACCTCTTTATCATTTAAACTTGCTATTTCAAGACTATTGGAAGCAAGAAGATCCTTTGCGAAGTCATTTCTGAGATATTCATTCTGATAGGGGTAGTCGGCCTTGACAGGGATAAAACAAACGACTGAAAAATTGTCCCAGGATTTCTTAATGGCCTCAAAATAACCATTTCCCCTATGGATATAATTACTTCCCTCTCTTAAGAGGCTATCTGATTCCAGTGCAATCTGAATCCCACTCCAAAAGACAATATGACTATTCTTATAGGTATTAATGTAGATATTCCTCTTCTGACTGAATTCAGAGATCAGGTACTGTGCCCATTTCACATTACTTTCAATATTCTTCAGAGAATCACGAAATGAAGAATCTCTTAAAATGGTATTGATTAACTCTTCTTTCTTCTGCAGACGACGTTCAACTTTTCCAGCTTCCAGATTAAGAATCTCTTGCTTCTGAATGGTATATTTAATAGACAATGCAGTACACGCAAAGCCAATTGCGAGCATAAGCAGAAGAAACCGAATTTTAAAATTTCCGCTCAAGAATCATTGATTTATAATAATCTAACAAAGAGAATACCTGCTCAATAATCAGGCCCGATATCGGAAAATCATTCCGAATTATTTTACAATTCTGCGCTGAAAGTTGGTACGGTGCGATCAACCTTCCTTATAAGGCCCTGTAATACATTTCCGGGGCCAACTTCAGTAAATGAAGATGCTCCATCATGAAGCATTTTTTCAATCGTTTGTGTCCAACGTACCGCTCCAGTCAATTGTGCAATCAAATTATGTTTAATGCTTGCTACATCGGTGTATGGCTTAGCGTCAATATTCTGGTAGATTGGGCAGATTGGCTCCTTAATTTCAGTGTTCTCAATAGCCGATTGCAGTTCAACACGGGCAAGCTCCATTAAAGGAGAATGAAAAGCTCCTCCAACATTCAGCTTTATGGCTCTTTTTGCGCCCGCCGCAAGCAATAGCTCACAAGCTTTATCGATACCTTCAATGGTTCCTGAAATAACGAGTTGACCCGGACAGTTATAATTTGCTGGAACAACAATATCGCTTACTCTTTGACAAATATCTTCAACAGTAAAATCATCCAGACCAAGTATTGCTGCCATAGTTGAAGGCCTTACTTCACAAGCCTTTTGCATAGCATTAGCCCGTGCATTAACCAAACGCAAGCCGTCTTCAAAGGATAAAGCATGAGCGGCAACAAGCGCGGAAAACTCGCCAAGTGAATGACCAGCTACCATATCCGGATTAAAATCATTCTTCAGCTCCTTTGCCAGAATAACAGAATGGAGGAAAATGGCAGGCTGAGTTACATTGGTCTGCTTCAGATCTTCATCAGACCCAGTAAACATGATATCGGTGATTCTGAATCCCAAAATTTGATTAGCACTCTCAAATAGATCTCTGGCTGTGGATGAATGATCGTAAAGATCTTTTCCCATCCCTGCAAACTGGGCTCCCTGCCCTGGAAATAAGTATGATTTCATGACTAATGAATCCTATATATGTAATTTAATAAAAATAGCTGCTTCTTTTAACTTAAGCTAGCAGTAATCAGGCGCAAAAATTCAGCGCGTGTTGTCTCATTAACAAAAGCACCGGTAAAAGCGGAAGTGGTAGTCACAGAATTTTGCTTTTGAATACCACGCATCGACATGCATAAGTGCTTACACTCAATAACTACGGCAACTCCGGCAGCATCTAGAGTTTCCTGGATACAATCACGTATTTGATTTGTTAAACGCTCCTGAACCTGTAAACGCCTAGCAAAAGCATCAACCACTCTGGGAATTTTACTCAGCCCAACGATATGTCCGTTTGGTATATAAGCTACATGTGCCTTCCCAAAAAAGGGCAGCATATGATGTTCACACATGGAAAATACTTCAATGTCTTTTACAACAACCATTTGACTATACTCTTCCTTAAACATGGCACTGCGAAGAATTTCTTCTGGATTAGCGTCGTATCCATGAGTAAGATATTGTAAAGCCTTCGCTACACGAACTGGTGTTTGAATAAGGCCTTCCCGTG
>JBIIWE010000492.1:0-2619 GCA_044339075.1 Daejeonella sp.
CAAATTATTTACCACTATTTTTTTTCTCAGTTACTTCGTTTCTGATATCCTGAGCCAAATTTTTCAAATCTTGCATACCTTTACGAACTCTTGTTCCGGCTGCACTGTTTCCTGAATTGTAGAATTTGTTAGCGTCAACTTCAACTGAAGCAAACAGATCTTTCATTTTTGTAAATTTATCCATTGTTATTTTTTTTAAGGTTAAACAAATCTAATTTAATTACATGTATTGACAAATCCTTTTTTAATTATTTTTACCTATTATTAATTATAGATTAATAATTAATCATTAAAAGAAAAAATAATAGAGATTCTTTCAGATTTTATTTTCCGATCATCTCCTTTCAACAAAAATACTTCTCAAAAAGCACGCTGCCTACCATTAAATATCTTAATTCAATAGACAAAAATAATGACTTAAATCATTGATTAACATGTATTAGATCATTCAGCGGATTGCGCAAAACAAATATATTTATTCATTGTTTCACTATTAGCTGGTCAGATAATCTGCCATACAAATATAGATTCGAAATACTTTTCTTGAATTTATATGAAAGCACTCCCTATTATTCCAATAGAAGCAGAAATGAAACATTCCTCAACTATTAAAGCAAAAGCATACAGTCATTATTTTAAAATATTTTCAATCCGAATAGTAAGGTCTTCAAAACAAGAGCTTAACGTCTAATTTAAGATTATTATGCCTGCATCTAAATTCATAATACCATTCAGCAAGATCAGTATTGAGGATCTTCCACGCGTTGGAGGCAAAAATTCTTCACTTGGAGAAATGTTCAATCAATTAACCTCTAAAGGAATAAATATACCCGATGGTTTTGCTCTAAGTGCAGATGCTTATCGCTTTTTCAGAGAGGAAAATAAAATTGAAAAAGCACTAAATGACCTTTTATATTCATTAGACAGGAAAAATTTCACAAATCTTCCGCAAATAGGCGAAAAGGCTAGAAATATAATTTCAAATTCAATAATTCCTGAAATAGTTAAGAATCAATGTAAACAAGCCTACACAATTCTTTGCCAGCATTGTGGTGTTGAGATTCTTGATGTAGCAGTTCGAAGCAGTGCAACTGCTGAAGACTTGCCTACAGCAAGCTTTGCTGGAAGAATGGAATCCTATCTTAATATCAATGGATTTGATCAGCTTCTGGACGCAATTCATAAGTGCTATGTATCTCTTTTTACCGACAGGGCTATAAAGTATCGCCATGATATGGGTTTTATGGAGATGGATATAGCTATATCTGTAGGCATTCAGCAAATGGTGCGAAGTGATAAAGCTTCTTCTGGGGTAGCATTCACTATAGATCCGGACACAGGTTTTAAAAACACGATCATAATAAACGGAATCTGGGGACTTGGCGAGAACATTGTCCAGGGAAGGGTAACTCCAGATGAATGGACCCTATTTAAACCAACTTTAAAAGAGGGAATATACAATCCTATACTTACAACCCATTGTGGCAAAAAAGAATTCACAATGATCTATGCAGAAAAATCAGAGCAGCAATCAAGTGAAGAGACCATACTTAATTTACCTACTTCAGTTGAAAAGCAAGAGGAGCTTTCTTTAAAAAAATCTGAAGTTATTCAACTTGCCACATGGTGTCTGTCGATCGAAGAACATTATGGTAAGGCAATGGATATTGAATGGGCAAAGGATGGCCTTAGCAATAAGCTTTTTATTGTCCAGGCTCGTCCTGAAACAGTTCATGCTAAACCCAAAAAACAGGTACATGAGATCTTCTGGCTCGCCGAAAAATCAAAATTACTGGCTAGTGGGATCGCACTGGGTGAAAAGATCGCATCAGGGAAAGCCAGAATTCTGAATAACCCATCTGAGGGTCATCAATTGCAAGAGGGAGAGATTCTGGTTACAGACATCACCAATCCAGACTGGGATCCAATAATGAAAAAGGCAGCTGCAATCATTACTAATAAAGGAGGCAGAACAAGCCATGCAGCCATTGTTGCACGGGAATTGGGAACAGTTGCAGTTGTAGGTTCCGGCAATGCCACCAAAGTAATTGAAACTGGTGATGAGATCACCGTATCCTGCGCAGATGGGAAAGATGGAAATATTTATGAAGGATTGTTAAAATGGACTGTTGAAGAGCAGGATTTCAGCAAACTCAGGCTCCCAAAAACATTAGCCATGCTCATACTTGCAGATCCGGAACGAGCATTTGAACTGAGTAATTACCCCAATAATGGAGTTGGATTATTGCGTCTGGAATTTGCTATATCAACTAGTATTCGAATTCATCCTTTGGCACTTTGTGAGCCTGAAAAAATTACAGACAAGGAACTTCAGATCGAAATAAAAAAGATAATTGGTGATTACGAAGACGGGAAAGAATATTTTGTGGATCATCTTGCAGAATCTGTAGCATTAGTTGCTGCAGCCTTTTATCCCAATGATGTTATTGTTAGGCTTAGTGATTTTAAAAGCAATGAATACGCCAATTTATTAGGAGGAAAATATTTTGAACCCCATGAAGAGAACCCCATGATTGGCCTGCGTGGTGCTTCCAGATACTACAGCGACTTTTATCGTGAAGCATTTGCATTAGAATGCCATGCAATGAAAAAAGTTCG
>JBIIWE010000493.1:0-2617 GCA_044339075.1 Daejeonella sp.
CAGCCATGTGTCATGCTGAAGCCGCCATGGTTACTTCCGGTTGCTGGTCGGCCTTGGTGTTGGGAACTGCTGGGATCCTCACCGGAATGGATAAGACCAAAGTGGCTAGTTTACCTGATGTTACTGATTTTGAACGTAATGAAGTGATCTTACAGAAAACACATAGCGGATCTTATGACCATGCTTTAACCAATACCGGAATAAAGCGGGTTTTCGTTGAATCTGTAGAAGAATACGAGAGGGCTATCAATTCTAAAACTGCTATGACCTGGTTCTACAATGAAGCAGCTCCATGGGGCAAAATAGGACATGATGAATGGCTTTCTATATCTAAAAAGCATAAAATACCGGCAATGGTTGATATTGCTGCTGATGTTCCACCTGTTGAGAATCTCTGGAAATTCAATGATATGGGTTATGATGTGGTTTGTGTTTCAGGAGGAAAAGCTATCCGCGGTCCGCAGAGTGCAGGAATTTTGATGGGAAGAAAAGAAATTATTGCAGCTGCCCGTCTGAGTGCTCCTCCGGGAGGAAGCAATATCGGTCGTGGAATGAAGGTTAATAAGGAAGAGGTATTTGGTATGTATGCTGCATTAGATCGCTTCATTAATCTTGACCAGGGTAAAGAATGGAAAATGTGGGAAGATCGTGCACATGTTATTTTAAATGCAGTAAAAAAAGTGAAAGGTGTTCAAGCAGAGATCTTTGTTCCGCCAATAGCCAATGTCACTCCAACATTAAGAATTTCTTGGGACCAGTCGCTAATAAAGCTAAGTACCAAGGAAATGACTCTCAATCTTAGAAATGGTGAACCCTCTATTGAAGCCCCAAAAAGCATTAATGATGCCATGATACTGTCTGTTTGGATGATGCAGACAGGGGAGGAAAAGATTGTTGCCAAAAGATTTACTGAAGAATTAATTAAAGCATCAATTTAAGATAAATAGTATCCTTATGAGCATCAAAAAATCATTTTTCTTTTCACTTCTGATATTCTTCTCTTTTGCTGTTCAGGCACAATTACCTTACCGTTTGTTGATTAAGGGGGGACATGTAATAGATGCAAAAAATAGTATTGATGAAGTGATGGATATTGCGATACAGGATAATAAGATCGTTCGTGTTGCCAGAACTATTGATACCTTAATGGCTCAGCAGGTTATTTATGCAAAGGGTATGTACGTTACACCCGGGCTTATTGATATTCATGCCCATGTTTTTTATGGTTTCGATCCGGATAGCTATTTAAGTGGAGGAACAGTTGCAGTATTGCCTGATCAATCTACGTTCCGCTCCGGAGTAACTACAGTGGTTGATGCTGGTGGAGCAGGGTGGAGATCATTTGGGACATTCAAAAAGAATATCATTGATGTTTCAAAAACCAGAGTATTATCCTTGCTAAATATTGTTGGAGAGGGGATGAGAGGAATAGAGAACTATGAGCAAAATGTGAGTGATATGGATGCAAAAAGGACTGCAGATACTGCCCTTGCTCATAAAAAAGATATTGTGGGGTTTAAGGTTGCCCATTTTACAGGATCAGAATGGACCCCGGTTCAGCGAGGTGTAGATGCAGGAAAATTTGCCAATATGCCTGTCATGATCGATCTGAATAGTCTGTTTTTTTCAATTGAAGAGCTCTTTACAAAATATCTCCGCCCCGGAGATATTTATACCCACACCTTTATACAATCTTCAAGGGGAGTGGTTGATCCTATTGTAGATCTGAAAACCCGCAAGTTTAAACCATTTGTTCTGGAAGCTCAGAAAAAGGGAATTATATTCGATGTAGGCTTTGGTGGCGGTAGTTTCAATTTTAACCAGGCTTTACCTGCTTTAAAGGCAGGATTTTATCCGAATACCATGGGGACTGATCTTCATCAGGGTAGTGTGAATGGCGCTATGAAGGACCAAATGAACGTTTTATCTATTTTTCTTTCCATGGGGATGAAAATACCTGAACTTATCAAAGCAAGTACCTGGACACCTGCTCAGGTCATAAAGAGAGAAGAACTTGGGAATCTCTCTGAAGGTTCAGTAGCTGATATTGCGATCATAAGCATGCGTAATGGAAATTTCGGTTTCAGAGATGTTGCTGGGAATAAATATTGGGGCAAACAGAAGTTTGAATGTGAAATGACGATCAGAGACGGAAAGATCGTGTATGATCTGAATGCTATTGCAGGATTGATTCGTCCAGCAAAATAATACCTTGCTTTTATTGAATTCAGACCCGTACTAAGGGTCAAATAAAAAATATATAAATAATTTTGTTTTATCGGGTACGTAAACGTAAATTACATTATTATAAATATTTAATAGATAGATCGATTTGTTTTAATGCCTAAATTCTTTTTACATTGAATTATTAAGGCGATTAATTAGGATTGAAGTCAAAACTGAATTAAATTGTATCAATCTTTAATATCCATAAATAAACAATTTCTTCGGCAAGTAAAATTGATAATGGAATAGTTTTGAATAACAGTATGTTGTTTTAAATTTTAAAGAAATGGAAATTATTAACCCCGAAATCGAGAATGAAAGGCTGCTTTTACTCCAACTGCAACAGGGTAATAGATCCGCTTTTAATTGTTTGTTTAATAAATATTGGGAA
>JBIIWE010000049.1:0-9330 GCA_044339075.1 Daejeonella sp.
TATTGGCTTTAGCGTGGATAATAATATTGAGGCTAAAGTTCGATCTGATGCTGATTCTACAAAAAGTTCAATAAACATACCCATTCTTCAAAGTCTTTCATTTTCTGGTAACTACAATTTCGCGGCCGAGAATTTTAAATTATCAACTATTGGATTTTCAGGACGTACAGCCTTTTTTAAAGAAAAAATCGGAATAAACTTCTATGGAACATTAGATCCCTATAAATTAGATGCTGCAGGTAACCGAATCGATAAATATACCTTTGAATCAGGAAAGCTTGCCAGATTGACTAATTTCGGCTTATCTACTGACTTTAGTTTTAATTCGAAGGCAGCCAAGAACAGGAGTGAGAATCTGAGTGAGATTGATAAGGCTAAACAGAATTTAACAAGGCAGCAGCAAGAAGAATTAAATGCAATTAGTCGCGATCCAAACGCTTTTGTAGACTTTAATGTGCCCTGGAATGTAAGTGCCGCCTATAGTTTTAACTATTCAAAGAACGGGCTTCAATCCAATATTTCAAACACATTGAATATTTTTGGAGATTTTAATGTAACACCGAAATGGAAGGTTCAATATACCTCAGGTTATGATTTCCAGGCCAATAAGCTTAGCTTAACTCAATTTTCTATTTACCGCGACCTGCATTGCTGGGATCTTTCATTCAGATGGTCGCCAATTGGCACATATAAATTTTACAGTGTTGATCTAAGGGTTAAGGCTTCGATACTTCAGGACCTGAAACTTAGTAAACGCCGTGATGCATACAATAACTTCTAATATGATAGCTGAAATTATAACTATTGGTGATGAAATTCTAATAGGACAGATCGTGGATACGAACTCTGCCTGGATGGCTCAAAAACTAAATCTAGCTGGTGTCAGAGTAAAACAGATAACATCAGTTTCAGATGATCGTCAGCATATTCTGGATACTTTATATCAGGCATCTCAACGGGCAGACCTGATATTAATAACGGGTGGATTAGGTCCGACAAAAGATGACATCACCAAAAAGACATTAGCAGAGTATTTTAAAACAGGATATAGAACTGATACCGACGCTCTGAAAAATGTAGAGCGAATTTTTGCACGTTATAATGTTCCGGTATCTGATATCAATAAAAAACAGGCTGAAGTTCTTGAAAATTGTACCACACTGCTGAATTTGAATGGTACAGCTCCCGGAATGTGGATTGATAATAATAATAAAATCTATATATCAATGCCCGGAGTTCCTTTTGAGATGATGTACATGATGGAGGAACTTGTGATCCCCAAAATAAAGGAAACCTTTAAACTACCCAATATCTACCATCATACTATACTTACTGCAGGTATCGGAGAATCAATTCTTGCAGAAAAGATATCAGATGTGGAAGATTCCCTTCCCGAGCATATTAAATTAGCCTATCTGCCTAAATTGGGGATGGTAAGATTGCGTTTAAGTGGAAGCGGTTCAGATGCTGAAAAATTAAATTCAGAGATTCGTACTTATTCTAAAAAGATAACTGACCTGATCGGCGAATATGTAGTCATAGAAAGTGATATTGCCCTTGAAAAAGTAATTCTTGATCTGATGGAATATAAAGGATTAAGCTTATCTACAGCAGAAAGTTGTACAGGTGGTTATATTTCTCATCTGATCACACAACAATCCGGAAGTAGCAAGGTCTTTGTAGGTGGAGCTGTTTGTTATTCCAATCAATTGAAAATGAGCATGCTTGGTGTTTCAGAACAAACACTCAATGATTTTGGAGCTGTAAGCGAAGAAACCGTAAAAGAAATGGCTATAGGTGCCAAATCTGAATATAAATCTGATTATTCAATATCAGTGAGTGGAATTGCTGGTCCCGATGGGGGAAGTATAGAAAAACCAGTCGGGACTGTCTGGATTGCTATATCCGGAAAAACAAAAACAATCAGCAAAAAATTCACCTTTGGAAATAAAAGGATACAAAATATCGAAAGGTCAGCAATCAGTGCCCTAACCTTACTTTTAAAATTACTAAAAGAAGAGCAGGCTTAAGTTTAATTTTTAATTTTGCGCTGAGAAAACCAATTCTTAAAATAATCAACTATGGCTTTATACGAATTAGTGCTTCCCAAAATGGGTGAAAGTGTTGCTGAGGCTACAATTATAAAATGGGTGAAGCAAGCTGGAGATCTGATTGAAATTGATGAATCTGTATTGGAAATCGCTACAGATAAGGTTGATTCAGAAGTTCCATCACCAGTAGCAGGAAAGCTTGTTAAGGTTCTTTATAAGGAAGATGACGTTGTTCAGGTTGGAGCTGTTATTGCAGTAATTGAAACTGGTGCTGATGCCAAGGTGGAAATTTCAAGTCCAGATCCTAATACAGTAATTATTGAAGAAGCCGTTCAACTTGAACCTGTTCCAGCTACTGTTTCTCCTATAGTAAATGAAGAAGTTATTCAGGAAAAAATTAAACCAGCAGATTTTAGTAATTCCGAGCGTTTCTACTCGCCATTAGTAAAAAGTATGGCCTCAGAAGAGGGAATATCGCTTACAGAATTAAATTCCATAAATGGAACTGGTTCTGAAGGCCGTGTTACAAAGCAGGACATCCTAGATTATATCAAAATAAATAAAACACAAAAAATTCATGAAGCGCCTGTTCAAAAAAGTGTTTCAGAACCTATACAAACTATAGTTTCAAAACCTGCAGCTCCAGTGACTTCCGTTTCCGGAGAAGATGAAATCATTGAAATGGATCGCATGCGCAAGCTGATTGCCGATCACATGGTAATGAGTAAGCAAACATCTGCACATGTAACCTCTTTTGTGGAAGCTGATGTGACCAATATGGTGAAATGGAGAGAACGTGTTAAGAGTAGTTTTGAAAAGAAGGAAGGAGAAAAGATCACATTCACCCCGATATTTATTGAAGCAGTTGCAAAAGCCATCAAGGATCTGCCAATGATCAATATTTCTGTAAATGGCACTCAGATCATTAAGAAACGTGATATTAATATTGGTATGGCAGCAGCACTACCAAGTGGAAATCTGATCGTTCCGGTAATCAAAAATGCAGATCAATTGAATCTGCTTGGAATAACAAAATCTGTAAATGATCTTGCCAGTCGCGCTCGTCAGTCAAAATTGAAACCTGATGAAACTCAGGGCGGAACTTTTACCCTTACCAATGTCGGAACTTTTGGCAATGTTATGGGGACTCCCATCATTAATCAGCCACAGGTTGCTGTATTAGCCGTAGGAGTCATTAAAAAGAAACCTGCTGTCATTGAAACCGAGTATGGCGATGTAATTGCTATCAGACATATGATGTTCCTTTCTCTTTCTTATGACCATCGTGTTGTAGATGGGTCTTTAGGTGGATCTTTTGTACGCAGAGTAGCTGATTACCTTGAAGCCTGGGATATTAACAGAGAAATATAAGTTAAATCAATATTTTTAATCATTTATATAAATTATTTAACTCAATGAAGAGGATCAATGTATTATTTCTGGCTTTGTTGTTTGTACAACTGTTTAACAACATTGTAAATGCCCAAACTAATCCTCCTTTTTTTAAGGATATTGAAGCATTTAAGAAACAAGATCAAACTAATCCGCCCGAAAAGGGTGCTATTCTATTTGTTGGTAGTTCTTCATTTACCAAGTGGAAAGACGTACAGAGTTACTTTCCCGGATATGCAATAATTAACCGTGGATTTGGCGGTTCAAGTTTGCCGGATGTGATTCGCTATGCTGCGGATGTAATTTACCCTTATCAGCCTTCTCAAGTTGTTATTTATTGTGGTGAGAATGATTTTACCTCTTCACCAAATACCAATGCAGATACCGTATTAAATCGTTTCAGTATACTATTCGGTATGATCAGAAAAGAAATACCACGAGCTCATATTCTATTTGTTTCCATAAAACCAAGTCCGAGTCGCGCTAAGTATATGCCTGAAATGGTAAGAGCGAATGAAATGATCAGAAAATACCTGAAAAGAAGATCAAAAACTGGTTTTGTTGATGTTTATAATAAGATGTTGCTTGAAGATGGTAGCCCTATGCCTGATATCTTTTTAGGAGATAAACTTCATATGAATAAAAATGGCTATGCGATATGGCAGAAGGCGATATTACCATATTTAAGAAAGAATAATTACCACATTTTTTAAAAAATTGGTAATTATCCTTTTTAAGTTTTTTGTATTAGCTTAAAATTTGTCAAACCTAATCTTTCTCAGTTCTTCAAATTTTTCCGTAAGTGCACCAGCTTGTGCTAAAAATGCACCATCATCCAATATATTCTGCTTCTTAAGAATCAATTCACTGATCTTAATTCCTCCAAGAATATAGTTAAGATCCAGACTTTTATGTTGTTCTGCTATAAATTCAAAGTGAATATTGCTAATCAGGTCCTCATTATTGTAACGGATATAAACAGGTATAACATAATTATTTTGAAGCTTTAATTTTGAATCATGATTAAATTTCTTGTATTCATAACGATAATCATATCGCAATGCTGCTACATCTGAAAGCACAGCAGAACCAGTAGGATGCCCTCCGGCACCTTTTCCATAAAATAATTGCTGATCTGCAAATGCTGCCTTCACAGACACTGCATTGTATTCATTCTCAACATTGTATAGGAAATCACTTTTCGGAACCAGCTTAGGAATAACGTACATGGCTAATTCCTTATCATCCAACTTTTTAGCAGTCGGAACAAGCTTTATTTTCAACTGATGCTCTTGTGCAAACTGCAAATCTGCATTTGAAAAATTCTGAATACCAATATTTAACACGTCTTCAGGATTTACAAATAATCCATAGGCATGCGCTGCTGCAATAATTAGTTTATACTTGGGATCATAGCCTCCTACATCAAGAATAGGATCTTTCTCTGCAAATCCTAAATCTTGGGCTTGCTTTAAGGCTTCTGCATATTCCAAACCTTCATTGGCAATCTTGGAAAGAATGAAATTAGATGAACCGTTAAAAATTCCACTGATAGAATGCAACAATTCATTATCATAATATTCTTCCAGATTTCTGATGATTGGAATACTCCCACAAACTGATCCTTCATAAAGTAAAGAAGTACCATGCTTTTGCTGTAGTTCAACTAATTCATCCAAATGCTCAGCAATCATTTTTTTATTTGCAGAAACTACATTTTTGCCACTTTTTAAAGCCCTGGTAACAATTTCATAAGCTGCATCAGCATCATTAATCAACTCAATAATGGTATTGATCTCGGGGTCATTTAATATGACATTGGCATCAGTTGTAAACAAGGTTGCAGGAAGACTACGTGCTTTGTCAGGATTCTTTATGGCAATCTTTCTGATCTCTATATTAAGATCTTTAGTACTAATAATATCATGTAAACCCTGGCCAACAACTCCGAATCCAAATAAACCTATTGTTAATCTCTTACTCATTCTATGCTATTTTATGCAAATTGATTACTGAATTTCCAGAATCTGCGCTTTTAATAAAATTTCCAATTTCTTGGGTTAATATCTCTGTTTCGATTAAAAATCCGTCATGACCGTAAAAAGAATTGAGTTCCGTAAATTGTGCATTAGGTATATTTTTAGCTAGAAACTTCTGTTCTTCAATTGGAAAAAGAACATCATTCAATATTCCGATCACTAATGTTTTGGCTTGTATTTGTTTTAATGCATCTTCAACTGATGGTCTTTTTCTGCCAACATGATGGCTGTCCATTGCTTTAGTCAGATACCAGTAACTATAAGCATTAAAACGATTAACCAATTTTTCACCCTGATAATTCTGGTAAGATGCAGCCTTGAAATCAGTGATCTTATCGCTATTTACCTCCAATTGGGTTCCCGCATAGGTTCCATAGGTTCTGTAAGATAAAAGCGCAATACTTCTGGCAACTTTTAAACCTTTACTTCCTCCAGACGGTGTCTGGGCATAAAATGTCCGGTCGGATGTTATGGCCAATCGCTGACTTTCATTAAATGCAATTCCCCAGGCTGAATGCTGAGCATTTGTAGCTATGAGAACCAGTTTTTTAATTCTTTTAGGTTCCAATATAGCCCATTCCATAGCCTGCTGTCCTCCTAATGATCCACCGATTACCAATCCAACTTGGGTCAATCCTAAATAATCTGCCAGTAACTGATGAGCTGCTGCAAGATCACGAACAGTAAAATCAGGAAAGGAAAGAAAATAGGGTAGGCCCGTAGCATTATTCAGACTCAAGGGGTTTGTTGTACCATAATTAGACCCCAAAATATTCGCACAAACAATAAAATGTTCTTCTGGGTTAAACAGGCAATTATCACCAAAAAGACCTTTCCACCAATCAAATACATCAGAATTTGCTGTGAGAGCATGACAAACCCATATCACATTATCCTTTTTGGAGTTTAAGGTTCCATAGGTATGATACGATATCTCCAGATCACTGATCTTTTTACCACTCTCCAGACAGAAAGGCTTTTTATGCTTATAAATATTTACAGTATTCATAGTTTATATAAATCCCTCCGAAATTTCATTCCGGAAGGATAAATCAATAAATCAATTATTTAACAGCAGCGAAAGCTTGCTCCAGATCTGCTTTGATATCATCAATATGCTCAATACCAACAGATACTCTTAAAGATGACGGATTAACACCTGCTGCAATTTGCTCTGCATCACTCAATTGCTGGTGTGTAGTGGCGCTAGGTTGAATAATCAATGTTTTGGTATCGCCTACGTTGGCCAAGTGACTGATTAGTTTTAAATTATCTACAAACTTAATGGCTGCTTCTTTTCCGCCCTTGATTTCAAACGAAAGAACTGCTCCAAAGCCGTTTTTCAGATATTTCTTGGCCAGAGCGTGATTAGGACTGCTGCTTAATCCCGGATATACAACTTTATCAACCTGAGGATGACTTTCTAACCACTTTGCAAGTTCAAGTGCATTATCAACATGACGCTGAACACGAAGCGACAAAGTTTCTATTCCCTGTAATAATAAGAATGAATTAAATGGCGACTGAGATGGTCCGAAATCACGTAATCCTTCAACTCGTGCGCGGATGATGAACTGAATATTTCCAAAAGGACCACCAATTCCAAAGACACTATTGAAAACCAATCCATGATAACCTTCAGATGGCTCTATAAATTGAGGAAACTTACCATTTCCCCAGTTATAATTTCCACCATCAACAATCACACCTCCAATACTTGTTCCATGACCACCAATCCATTTTGTGGCAGATTGAACAACAACATTGGCACCATGTTCTAAAGGACGGAACAGATAACCTGCTGCACCAAAGGTATTATCAACGATCAGAGGCAAGTCATGCTTTTTTGCAACTTCAGAGATCTTTTCGAAATCAGGAATACTAAAGCTTGGGTTACCAATTGTTTCAACATATATAGCTTTAGTTTTTTCATTGATCAATGATTCAATACTTTGTGAATCATCACCTTTTGCAAAACGAGCCTCAATACCAAGTCGCTTAAAAGCTACTTTAAATTGATTGTATGAACCTCCATATAAATAAGATGAAGTCACAAAATTATCACCGGCCTGCAGAATATTGTTTAAGGCAATAAACTGAGCTGCCTGACCAGATGAAACAGCCAAAGCCGCTACACCGCCTTCAAGAGCAGCAATACGTTTCTCAAACACATCTGTAGTTGGATTCATTAGACGTGTATAAATATTACCGAACTCTTTCAAAGCAAAAAGGTTAGCTCCATGCTCAGAACTTTTAAATACGTAAGAAGTGGTTTGATAAATAGGCACTGCTCTAGAACCTGTTGTAGGATCTACTTCCTGTCCTGCATGTAATTGCAGAGTTTCAAATTTTAAGTTTTGTGTTGACATAATAATACGTTTTTAGGTATCGTAAATAATTAATTTTAAGAAGAATAGGATTTAAAATTGACTCATCAGGGCATTGTTTAAAATGAATTCAAGGATTTTCTTGAAAAAACACTTTAGCAACAATACAAAGAAGGCATGCACATACAACAATTTATTGTAGATGATGATCGTAAAAGATGTTGGGATTTGATTTTTATTTCCGCTTTTGGAAATACAGTAACTGCAGATTTTTCTTTTTTCATTTCAATATGTATTTATAGTTTCCCTTTCGGGACAGGAATTGGCACCTTCCCCGAAACCGATCGGGGGGTTGTCAGTGGGTCATAGAGCCTGATCTCTCGCCACTTCTGTATAAATCAATAAAGCAATTTTATTGAAGACAGATTGGTATTGCTACCAAATATTATTTCAAATATATAGGGATGTTGGCATTGAAACCAAATTTAATTTTTATTGAAAATGCAATACACTGATTTACAGTACATTAATTTTTATTTATTTAAAAAGTGCCTGATTTAAATCTTCAATAAGATCCTCTGAATTCTCCAAGCCAACAGAAACCCGAACTAAATTTTGTGGCGTTTTAGTGTCTGGTCCTTCAACAGAGGCTCTATGCTCTATTAAACTTTCAACGCCACCGAGACTTGTAGCCTGGGTAAATATTTTAACAGAGTTAACAACTTTGCGGGCTTCTTCTGATCCGCCTTTTACCAGAAAAGATAACATACCCCCAAAAGCACTCATTTGTTTTTTTGCGATCTCATGACCCGGATGATTCATTAATCCGGGATAATATACCTTTTCAACCCGCTCATGTGAATCAAGGAAATTTGCCAAAATAGCAGCATTTTCATTATGTGCCTTCATTCTATAAGGCAAGGTTTTAATTCCTCTCACTGTCATATAACAATCAAATGGAGAAGGAACTGCCCCTGACAGAACCTGAACATTTTTTATCTTTTTCCAGAAATCGTTGTCTTCTTTTGTAGCTAAAGCACCTCCAATAACGTCACTATGTCCACCCAGATATTTTGTACTTGAATGCATAACTAGATCACAACCTAATTCTAAAGGTCGTTGAAGCATTGGAGTGCTGAAAGTATTATCGCAAACCACCATAATATCATGATGTTTTGCAAGCTTAGTAATCGCTTGAATATCACAAACCTTTAACAAAGGATTTGAAGGTGTTTCAATCCAGATTAACTTTGTTTCAAGTTTAATAGCATTCTTTATTGCTGCTAAATTTGAGAGATCAACAAAATCTACCTCAATAATTCCAGAAAATACCTGCAATAATTGATTTCGAAGTCCGTGATACATATCATCAGGAGCAATAATATGTACACCAGGTCCCAGAGCCTGAAATACAGCCCCTCCTGCAGCATTTCCTGATGAAAAAGCAGCTGCTTCTTCAGCTCCTTCTAACTTTGCAATTACATTTTCAAGAGATTTTCTGTTTGGATTATCAACTCTTGA
>JBIIWE010000050.1:0-9319 GCA_044339075.1 Daejeonella sp.
AAATGTAAATGAGAATTTTTCTACGATCCGCTCCTTACTTCATTCTGAAACAAAAGTAAGTGCAAATGTGAATGGTAGTATCGGCTCATTAGTTTGGGGAGAAGGGAATTTTGATCCCAGATTTGCCTATCTAAAAGATATTCAAAGTCACCTGAGTATAAAAAAAGGAGGCAGAGTGCTTACATCCGAATTTTCTCTGTTTCCCCAGGGCATTACAATTGGTTATGTAGCAGAAACCAGAAACAGGGAAGTTGACAATTCGCTTGATATTAAAATAAAATTGGATACAGATTTTGCAACCTTACAATATGTTTATGTGATAAACAACCTTTTATCCGCAGAACAATTGTCATTAGAAGCTCAAAATAAAATTGAATAATGGGACGAGTAGTAATAACCAATAGTATCCGTTTTCTTTTGTTGATTGCCACCCAGGTATTTCTGCTGAAAAATATTGGTTATTATAACCTTAGCATTCCCTATCTGTACATACTTTTCATTCTAATTCTACCATTTGGAATACCAAATTTTCTGCTCTTTTTACTCGCTTTCTTAACCGGATTAACTATTGATATTTTCTACGATTCTCTGGGGCTAAATGCAGCTGCCTGCACAATATTGGCATTTGTAAGAATCATATTCATTAACTTAACTGTTCAAAGAGATGGGTTTGACAATGAACCTGAACCGAGTCTTGGGATCATGGGCTTTCAATGGTTTATTTTTTATGCCTTTATTCTGACCTTCTCTCATCACTTTATTCTGTTCACTTTCGAAAGTTTTAAATTTTCAGAATTAGGATACACCTTAATTCGTGTAATAATGAGTACACTGTTCACAGTTTTCCTGATGCTCATCACAGAATTTGCCTTCTTCCGTAAAAAAATACGCTAATACCTATAGTAATACCCGCATATTTCTTGAATATCCCCAGAAAATATGAATTGGAATGGGAGTGATCATCTATATCATAAAATTGATTATCGAGTCAGAAAAATATCCGGGTTCAACACAATTCTTTATTACTTTTGTAATTGATAAATTGTCTTGCTGAAGACACTTTCACATATCATTAAGCCAATGAACAATAATAATGGATAAAGCGGGAATAATACATAATTTCATATAGGCTAATGAATAGTTTTTTTGCCAGAAAGTTTTTAGTTCAGGGAATATTCATCGCTTTAACCGCGGTTCTGATTACCCGTTTGTTTTATATTCAGGTGATCAGCGATGAATATATTCTTTCTGCAGAGAATAATGTAATCAGACGCTTACCCATATACCCTGCGCGAGGTGTAATTTTAGACCGATATGAAAAGATCCTGGTACAAAATGAACCTGTTTACGACCTAATGGTTATTCCCCGGGAGGTGAAGGCATTCGATACGCTTGAATTCTGTAAGCTGATTGGAATTGATAAAGCTGGCTTTAACAAACGTTTTAAAAAAGCTCGGAACTACTCCCCGTATAAGGCATCTATATTTGAAAAACAATTATCCGTTCAGATATATGGCTCCTTTCAGGAAAAACTAAGCAATTTTCCGGGCTTTTTTGTTCAGAACCGCACAGTTCGCCGGTATCCTGATAGTATTGCTGCCCATTTCCTCGGTTATATCGGGGAAGTAAATCAAAAAGTGATCGAAAAATCTAAGGGGTTTTACAGTCAGGGTGATTATCACGGCATTACAGGAATTGAAAAATCATATGAGGAATTATTAAGAGGACAACGTGGCGTCCAAAACCTCATGGTGGATGCACTGAACCGACCCAAAGGGAATTATGCGGATGGCAAATATGATACAGTCGCTGTATCAGGTGAGCACATGATCTCCTCACTCGATAAAGAACTTCAAAAATTTGGTGAACAGCTGATGCAAAATAAGATTGGCAGCATCGTGGCAATCGAACCATCTACAGGAGAAATTCTATCATTTGTAAGCAGTCCGGCTTATGATCCTAACCTGATGGTAGGCAGGCAGCGGGGCAACAATTATATGGCTCTATTAAATGATAAATACAAGCCCATGTTCGTTCGGCCGATTCAGGCTGAATACCCGCCAGGATCCATATTTAAAGTTGTAAATGCTCTGGTTGCGCAGCAGTTCGGGATGATTAATGAAAATACTTATTTCTTTTGCCCCGGGGGTTATCGTTATGGCAGAAGAGGCTTTATGGGGTGTACCCACGTACATGGTTCCATAAATCTTAAAAACTCTATTACAGAATCCTGTAACACCTATTATGGCTATGCATATAGCCGGATGATCGATTTTGCAGGTATGCGCCCGGTCAATGCCTTTAAAAGATGGAGGACTGCTGTTTCTGCATTCGGTATTGGAACTGCCCTTGGAATTGATCTCCCAGGAGAACGAAAGGGTTTACTTCCTACAGTTGAGCTTTATACCAAACGATTCAAAAATGACCGATGGGGATCAGCGTATACTATATCCCTTTCTATCGGACAAGGAGAACTGGGTATTACTCCATTACAAATGGCCAATGTGATGGCTATTGTCGCTAATCGCGGCTTCTTTTATAAACCACATCTTATCAAGGCCATTGGGAATAAAAAAGTTATAAAGGAGGAATACCTACAAAAGAACAATGCTGGTATCGATTCAAAATATTTTAATGTAGTGATCGACGGAATGAGTGCTGTGGTAAACCAACCCAGCGGAACCGCCTGGTATTCGAAGATCGTCGACATAGAAATGTGCGGCAAGACCGGAACTGTACAAAATCCACATGGAAAAGACCATTCTGTATTTGTTGCATTTGCTCCACGGGATAATCCAAAGATCGCTATAGCTGTAATTGTTGAAAATGCCGGTTTCGGTGCAACCTGGTCGGCACCAATAGCCAGCTTAATGGTTGAGAAATATATAAAAAAGACCATCAGTAGGCCCCAGGAATATGTAGACCGTTTACTACAGGCGAATTTATTGCCAAATGCTAAAGAAATTTCTCCTGCCTCTAAGAAAATTGGAACCGATAGTATCCGTTCAACTAATAACAGAAACGAAAAACCAAACAGAGTAATAAGAACTAATGAATAATCAACGCAGCCTCTTTTTTAATGTGGATTGGTTTGTCATATTAACCTATATTAGTTTATGTGTGTTTGGATGGTTCAATATCCATGCGGCAGTTTATGATCCACTGAATCCAAATATATTGGATCTGGATACTAATTATGGTAAACAACTGATTTTTATAATTTCTGCCCTAATCATTGGTTTTGCCATACTCCTGCTGGATAGCAAGTTTTTTAATGCATTATCTCCCATTTTTTATGCAATAACAATCATTCTTCTTATCCTGGTTCTCATTATTGGACGGAATGTTGGTGGCAATCAGGCTTGGATACCTATAGGTAGCTTCAGGCTTCAGCCCTCTGAATTTGCCAAATTTGCTACCTGCCTACTCCTAGCAAAGTATCTCAGTTCAGGAACAATTAAAGTGCAGGAAATCAGGACACAGTTAGTTGCGGCTTTGATTATTCTCGTACCAACGGTGCTCATTCTCTTTCAACCAGATGCAGGATCAGCTTTAACCTTCAGCTCATTGATACTAGTGCTTTACCGTGAAGGACTTTCAGGATACTTTCTGGTCATAGAAGGTCTTTCAATTTTGCTTTTTGTTCTGACGGTTCTTTATAATAAATACATTGTGCTTGCTGGAATTCTTGTATTTGCAGGGATTATTTTCTATTTCTATCGCAAAAATAGAAAAATGATTACGGTAACGGGATTTGGCGTTCTCTTTTCAATATTGTTTATATTTTCAGTCGATTTCGCATATAAACAGATTCTGAAACCTCATCAAAGAAATCGCATAGATGTTATTCTTGGAAAAGTAAACGACCCCCGCGGCATAGGATATAATCTGAATCAATCTAAAATTGCGATCGGCTCTGGAGGTATTTGGGGAAAAGGCTATCTCCAGGGTACGCAAACTAAATATAATTTTGTACCTGAACAGAGTACAGACTTTATATTTTGTACTGTTGGCGAAGAATGGGGATTTGCTGGATGCTTTTTTGTTATCGGGCTTTACCTGTTTCTACTTATACGAATTATAAATATTGCTGAACGACAGCGATCTTCATTTGCAAGAGTCTATGGATATGGAGTAGCATCCATTTTGTTTTTTCACATTTTCATTAATATTGGAATGACTATCGGGCTGATTCCTGTGATTGGGATTCCATTGCCATTTCTAAGCTATGGAGGTTCATCCCTATGGAGCTTTACGATCCTGCTTTTTATTCTGCTAAAATTCGATTCAAACCGTATGGGTATTATTTAGTAAATCGGCGATTCAGAATCTCATAAAATTTATCAGCAACATCCTGTTTTTCTGCCCAGCTATTTTTTGCAGCATAATTTTGTTTAAGGAAATTATCTGCTGCTTCAAAGCTATCGAAACGATTTAAAAGCTCTATTGCTTCACTGTAGGCAAGACTATAACCATTGAACAGATCTCTAACAAACTGAAGCTTGTCATTCAGGCTGATCAATCCCTTGAGGTCTTTGGATTGCCTCTGGTTAAACTGGCTGGATACCGTACTTTGAGAAGATTGAGCAGAAAGAATCTCATTTAAGGTAAGCGGTTGTGTCTCTTCATCTATACTAGAAACTGGCTCGGAATCAATTGTATTAATTTGAACTACTTCAGCAGGTTTTTCAGAAATAACATGCTGCAGGTTTTCCAGCTCCTCCTGATTATTCCACTGAACATCAGATTCTGGTTCAGAAATCGTTTTTAACTTTGTTTTCTCATGGATCACCCGCAATTCATCTTCCGTTAGAGGACGGTCAAATAACTCATCTGTATTTTTATCTTCAAAATCAAAAGAAACAACACTTTCATTTTCTATCCTGAACTTCCAATCCGGCATAATTACCTCTTCCACATTTTCTCCATCAACCTCCTCTTCCTGCAATTCAACATTCATAGGAACTTCATGTATGATTTCCTCATCTTTGATTTCAGAAACAATACTTTCTTTTATTATTTCTCCGGAGCCTGTATTTAATTTAAGAAGTATTGAAATGTGGTCTGAAAGAAAATCAGCATTCGCTGCAAAAAGCTCCAATTCAAGCTCATTTAAATTATCCGCATTTTGGGAGAGATATTCAAATTGTTCATTGAGCTCAGAAATTATACTTCCAACTTTCTTAAAAATTTCTTTCTTATTCATCATCATTTCAAAAACGGGTTTTTGGCCTCAGATCAGCCCTAAAATGGCGCTAAGAAGAATTGCGCTTATACAAATATAAGGACATTTATCTAGAATTGGGACTAATTTTTAATCCCTTACACCATCAATCCAGTAGAAATTTCAGATATTAGCAGCTAGAAAAAAGCAGGGGAAAGAGCAGAATGTTATTCAGTGAACATAATTTTAAACGAAGAAAAGAACTAGGTGGTAGCATTGAAGTTATTTGCGGTTCCATGTTTTCCGGAAAGACAGAAGAACTCATCAGAAGGCTTCGCCGGGCACAAATAGCCAAACTAAACGTCGAAATATTCAAGCCCAAAACAGATACCCGCTATGATGAAAACTCCGTAGTTTCTCATGACCTGAACTCTATCCACTCTACCCCGGTTGAAAATGCAGCTTCCATCCTTCTCTTAGGCGCAAATACTGAGGTAGTTGGAATTGATGAAGCCCAGTTTTTTGATGATGAACTACCTGATGTTTGTAATAAACTAGCGAACAGGGGAATACGTGTAGTGATCGCAGGCCTTGATATGGACTTCCAGGGAAAGCCTTTCGGACCTATGCCAGAATTGATGTCAATTGCTGAATTAGTAACTAAGGTCCATGCAGTTTGTGTGCAATGCGGCGGACCGGCAACTTATTCATACCGTACTGCTGCTAGTGAATCAAAAATTCTTTTGGGTGAAAAAGAAAGTTATGAACCACGCTGCAGAATCTGCTATAATAGTATTGGTTAAAAATCAGAAAACCATACTTTAATAGCCAAAAATCTCATATTTCTTATCTTCTGCTGAAAATTTCCTATTTAAAATTCTTTATGAATTTGAAACTTGGGGAATTGAATGTTACGTATATCAAAAAAAACGATTCCTGATTTTTATAATTTTCAATTAATAATAGTTCGCATTCTTATTCCTAATAGTTGAGCTTATGAAGAATATACTAATCGTACTTTTTACCATTTGCTTTCTGGTGATTATTGCTGCAAGTTGCAGTAAAAGTGACAATCAAAGCACTCTGGAGTTAAGCTACCCCGCAATAAAGGCTGCATTCGGTGACAATATTGATCTTAATAATCTGACCAATTATTCTGGACAAAGTAAACCTGCCTATATACTAAAAGATAATACTGGAGCTAACCCAATAACAAATGCGAAAGCAACATTGGGGAGAGTTTTGTTCTATGACAAAAGTTTAAGTGTCAACAATTCAGTATCATGCTCCAGTTGCCATAAACAAGAATTTGCATTTAGTGATTCTGCATTGGTTAGCAATGGAATTCTAGGTGGAACAACTACCAGACATTCTATGAGACTTGTAAACTCAAGATTCGCTGTAGAGCAAAAATTTTTCTGGGATGAACGGGCAGCAAGTCTTGAAATTCAAACGACCCAGCCTATGATGGATCATTCCGAAATGGGATTTAGTGGCCAGAATGGGAGACCAGCATTTAGTAATTTACTGACCAAATTACAGGGAATAGCTTATTATAATGAACTGTTTAAATTTGCCTACAATGACCTTAATATTACAGAATCACGCCTGCAGGAATGCCTTGCTCAATTTATCAGAAGCATTCAATCATTCGATTCTAAATATGATGCAGGAAGGGTGCTGGTTACAAATGACAATCAAAATTTCCCAAATTTTACTGCCGAAGAAAACTCAGGAAAGAATTTATTTTTAATACCTCCTGTGTTTAATGCAAATTCAAGTAGAATAGCAGGCGGCGTTGGATGTAATGCCTGTCATAATGCCCCTGAATTTGATATCGACCCTAATTCTAGAAACAATGGTATTATAGGAGTCATCAATAGCGTAAACAGAGATTTGACCGTTACACGTGCCCCTTCATTAAGAGACTTAAGCAGAGTTGGAGGAAGGGTGAATAGTCCGATGATGCATACCGGAGCAAACAGATCATTAAGGGCAGCAATAAATCACTATAATACCATAGCATTAAATCAAAATCAAAACCCAAATCTGGATGCAAGACTGGCACCAAATAGAATAGGGCAGAATTTAAATCTCACTGAAACTGAAATAAGTGCTCTTGTTGCTTTTCTACAAACACTTTCTGGAACCAACGTCTATATTGATAAAAAATGGAGCAATCCATTTCTCTAAACTCTTAACTTATTAGTCAAAGGATATTCTATTTAGAGACAATCATCTCTTATGTTTTCTCTTTGACATCGAACAGCATTTTATAGAGATAAATTCTGGGATTTAAGCCTGTGAGATCGGCATTGATGCTATAGGAATATTTATCCAATCTTCCATCAAATAGATTTTTGACTGGTTGTCATATTAATATTAACCTATAAGAGCTGGGAAAATTTGAGTGGACACTTTATGACTAGTAACTTAAACAAACCGCATCATCAAGGGCATAAAATAAAAGAAAAACTTAAGGCTATCAGATTCTGAAGCGATGAAAATTTTATTTGAAATCACTAGTGTCCGGATAAAAATATCAATTAAAATTGAAATCATCCCGCTCTTGCCGCGGGAGAGGGCACTTCCTTTTCCCTTCAGCTGGAAAAGGAAGCAAAAGAGCCGCGGCTTCCCGGTATTTGTTGTAAATCCACCCTTTATCCTTTCGGTGTAATCCAAGCCGTGTTAAGGGAAGTGAAATATATGAATGGATCTGCAACACTTCTCCGGATTACTTAAAGGCAGTGACTTATGATCGTTAATGCTAGGATAAAGCGCGCCTTTACTGCCAAATCCCAGGAGGCCGATCTCTGCAATCAGCAATACCTGTAATTTATGAACGGTTGTTACCCATCGCAAGCCCTCGGAGCATTAGATTTTGGGATCATACCTGGACGGCTTTCATATTTTGGTTCCCCCCAAAAGCAGCGATCCCTGTTTTTTGATATGTGGTGGTCTTGTGGTAAAGGGTACCTTGGGATTGGTTACTTTTTGCCTTCAAACCTGAACCGCCCTTCAGCGGCGAAAGCATGAACACCTTAAAAAAACAATAAAAGCTGGTGAATAACTAAGAGCCCACCCGGAGATAGAGGCTGGCAAGGTTACAGGGGGGCTTGATTTTCGAATTTTTAATAATGCACCCCATTTATTGCGTCAATGAAGATTTCTTGCTATTCCTTAATTTAACCGGACAGCAATGATTTAGAATATTTATTCTGATTAGATTATTTTAAATCTAACAACCTTATTATCCTCCCAAAGACAAATCACTTTCCCATTATCCATTGCATAAATTCTAGGAGATATTCCATTTCCAATTTCAGTAATTTGCTTTGAATTCACATTCATAACGCTGATTTTTTTACTTTCTTGCCATGCAACGTACACATAATTCTGATTCTGGGTCATGCTAACATCCCTGCCCTGTGCCAGCTTCCGTTCAGCCTGATTTTCGGTCCAATAATAAACATCTCCATTTCGTCTCCAGGCTGCAGACACCTTTCCCGATGTATTAACAGCCAGACTTCCGCCATCCATTGGGCAGGCATTTAATTGCCATGTACCATTTCCAGATTTAACCGGATTGATAAATGATTTCCCATGATTAGTTGAAACAGCATAATATATATCTCTTGAACCCATTAACCAGTTGCGAAAACCAATTACCACCCGGCCCTTGCTTGCTACGATATTGGGTTTACAGCATTCACAAACATGTTTATCAGGTGATTTGTATACTAATGTATTCGTGTTCCATTGTTGAGATTTGGAATTAAGGGATGAGAAATAAATATTATTGGAACCACCATCCCTGATATCAAGCCATGTTGCATAAAAATTATCATTCTTATCAGATGTAAGAGCCATAAGCCCCTCAACTGCAGAGCCCTGTACATCATTAACATTAGCCACTTCGGTCCAAATACCTTTTAAATGTTTAAGTAAATAGGAATGTATTATTCCATTCTTATCAATTGCAGTAACCATACTCCTAGTGCCCGAAGAGGAAATCTGAGGTCCGCGAGTATGACCCAAATGCATCTTTGGCAATTCAGCAACCAGTACAGGTGTTGAAAAATTAAGTCCATTATCTGATGAAGTCATACAATAGATCCTATCCTGACTTCCATATACCATCCTCATTACACCATT
>JBIIWE010000494.1:0-2612 GCA_044339075.1 Daejeonella sp.
TATCCCGAACAGCCAAAACTCCATTTTGATGTCCAAAAACACGCAGTTTACCCTTCTCCTTAGCCCAACGGCCATTTCCGTCCATAATAATTGCCAAATGCAAGGGCAAACGGTCTTTATCTATCTGTTCAAGTAAACTCATTGACTCCTATTAACATTAAAATCAGGAACATTTTAAACAGAAAAATTGTCTGTTTCAAATTGAATTTTAATAATTAAGCTTAAAAATTATTCAAAATTTTTGAAATGCAAAGTTATGACTTAATTATGTTATTCTACTACATGAAATAAAAAGAGCATGACCCCTAAAAATAAGTATGAAATTCAGGCAGCATAGCTAAAAAGGCGTAAAGTTTATAATGAAAAATTCGAGGTCCTTTTGTATTTAATTTAAAGATTGATATCATATCCCTGGGTTAGAAAGTAGGGCATTTAATAGGCACAAAAGTATAGGTCAGGCTAATTCCGGCAAACATATACGTATCACGTGGCCTGAAATCTCCACGCTGATTCCCCGGAATTCCAATTTTGGGAATCACTGATCGATCAGACAACTGCTGGGATATCGGACTTTTGGGTGAGATTGCTGTAAAATCAGGATATCTGCCGCTAATATCATCCAGATAATCTGTAAAGGCTGTTCGGTAACCAATTTCTCCGATCAGGTTGAAATTTCCAGTAATGTTATATTTCACTCCGGCGCCATATGGAACACTTATTGCATTATTTTTATATGCTAAGGCTTCAGTTTGAACGGCAATTAGTTCTATTTCGTTTCCGTTATATTCTGTAAGCGGATTGAATGAAAATGCACCAACACCCAGGAACAAATAGGGACTTACCTTTCGTGATCCATAGCCATAGATATCGCCAGCCAAATATTTGAAAAGGTTGAACTCAACCTGTAAAGAAAGCTCTGAAATTGGAGAATAAAAGCTGAGGTTCCTTTGTTTTTGGTAAAAATTAGTTGAATTAGCATCATTCCCCTGCACCTTACCCTGCATAAAAGCAAGCTTTGCCGACCAATAACCGTCAAAATTTCTTTTGATCTGAGCACCAAAAGCAAGATCAGTAAACTTTAAGGGCTTTATTGGATTGATATCTCCCATATAACCAGAGCTACCTAAAAATACACCAGCTTCCCATGTCTGTGCAGAAGCTAAAGATAAGCTAAGAGAGAAAAGTGCAATAAGTATTAATCTACGCATTCAGTACAATCTGGCATCAATAATTTCTTGTATCAATTCCCCAAAGCAATTTATTCCTTAACGTAGATAAATAGTTTTCATTATTAAGCCTGATCAAATTTATTCCGAAATCAGCCTTTTTTACTCTTACTTTTATTGAAGTATCTATTACTTCAGTTCGTGAATCACAAGTTAGGAGGTATTTTGAGCTTCTTCCTTCAATTTCAAATGAAAGAACATTGGTGTCTGATAAGACTATAGGCCTGACATTCAGATTATGAGGAGAAATTGGAGTAACAACTATATTTCCGGAACCAGGGAACATGATTGGCCCTCCACAACTTAGAGAATAAGCAGTAGAACCTGTTGGTGTTGCAACGATCAGTCCGTCAGCCCAGTATGAATTCAAAAAATCACCATTTAAATACGCATGCACTATCATCATTGCTGAAGTATCACGCTTATGAATGGTCACATCATTCAGGGCAAAATTTTCATTCCCAAATAAATTCAGTTCAGACTCAATACAAAGCTGAACGCGTTTATCAAGTGTAAACTCTTTGTTGATCAAGCTATTAATTGCGGATGATATATCATCTTTATTAATACTTGCCAAAAATCCAAGTCTGCCAAAGTTAATCCCGATCACAGGAATGTTCGAATCGCGTATCAGGGTAACCGTATCGAGTAATGTTCCATCGCCTCCAAGGCTAATCATGACATCAACATCAGATGCCATCAGATCCTGGTAATTCCTGTAGATCTGAAACTTCTTAGGGAAGAATATTTTTCCGGATATGAAGTGATTATATTTATCATGGACAAGCGTTTCTATATTTTGCTCCGCGAGAATATTGAAAATCTGTTGAACATGCGGTAATGCAGTATTATTGAATTGCCTGCCGTAAATTGCAATCTTCATGTTGATTTATTAAATATCAAGGTAATTCATAAGTTGATTATATCTATCAGAAGTACCATCGTCAGATTTTGAGTCATTGAAGGTGGCCTTTACATGATAATCATACCTTAGAAATGAAGCTATTATAGATGATATCTCTGTGCGGTTGAGCTTAAGAGTAATTTCAAGTCTTGTTGAATCTGGAAAAGACTGAACAAAAGAACTAAGTATTTGTGCATTGTCGGATTCTACAATCTGCGCAATATGTGATAAAGAATTATTTCTATTATCAACCTCCAGAACTATAATACCTCCGGGGTCCTTTGCTGATGTAATTGTGGCTAAGTGCTCAATAATTGCATTGATAGAAATTGATCCCTTATACTTTCTATTGGAATCAAGAACAGGAACAAGACTTAATTTCTGTTCAAAAAATAAACGAATCACATCATAAATATGCTGTTCTTCATATACAAATGGCTTATAAAGAGATAAAATAAGTCCGCCAGTAAGGAGTGAATGAT
>JBIIWE010000496.1:0-2609 GCA_044339075.1 Daejeonella sp.
GAGAGAATATGAGACTTTATTGCCAAAAAGTCCAACTAACACTCCTATAAACATGGTTCTTCTTAGATATTCTGATGTTCTTTTAATGTATGCAGAAGCACAGAATGAATTAAATGGTCCTACTGCTGAAGCTGTAGAGGCATTTAACAAAGTAAGAAGAAGAGCATGGTCAACAGGTGTTAAAGAAATTACCATTGGTAATGGTGGTGCCGGATATACTACCGCTCCCACAGTAACCTTTAGTGGAACTGTTGGTGCAACTACAACTGCAACTGGTATTGCTACAATTTCTGGTGGTAAAGTTACAGCAATAACTATGGATCGTGATCCTGCTGCAATTGCCTATTTCAATGAAGGTAAATATACTACTGCTCCTACCATTACGATTAGTGGTGGAGGTGGTGCTGGAGCTACTGCAACAGCAACCATTTGGAAATCTACTGATGGTGATAAAAATCCAGCCTCAAAGTCTGCTTTCCTGGAAGCCATTCAAGTTGAAAGAATGAGAGAGTTCAACTTTGAGAATACACGTAAAGCCGATTTGCTTCGTTGGGGCATATTCTTAAAGGTGCATCAGGATATGGGTAATAAATTACAACAGCAGAGTCCGGGACAGTACTTTGTTAAGTATTATTCAAATGTTAGTTCAAGAGATCTTTTCATGCCAATTCCGATCAATGAAATGTCTTCGAACTTAAAAATGACACAGAATCCTGGTTGGGAATAACATTAATTCAAAATAGAAATTATGAAACTTAAAATATATAGTATTGTCGCAGCGGCCCTTTTGATGGCTTCCTGCGAAAAGCCTACTCTCGATGCAGTTGCTCCGGTTTTTGATGTGACAACTGAAAAAACAACTTATAAAGTAGGTGAGACCATTAAATTTATGATTACCGGTGGTGAAACACAGAATATTTCTTTTTATTCTGGTGAAATACTTAAGGATTATAGTTCAAGTACTGGTCGTGTGATTGATGTTGTGGGTGCAGGTGCAAATCTAACATTCAATAGTAGTGTTCAGTTAGGAACACAGGTTGATCAAGTAACACTTTTGGCATCAACTAATTTCGCTGGTGATTATAGCAGCCTTGCCAAAGTAAAGGCAGCAACATGGGTTGATATTACTAGCAGATTTAAATTGGGTACAAGTTCAACCTTACTTACGTCTGGGACAGTTGATATTTCTGATTTATTGCTTGCTGGCAAACCTATTTATTTCGCTTTCCGCTATAATACTAAGTCTCAAGCTATCAGTGGTGTTAATCGTCAATGGTTTATTCAGTCCTTTACGCTTAATAGTAAAAAGTTGTTGAATAATACTTTAGCTCTTACTATTGCTGATCAGTCAAGTTCAGGTTTCAGGATTGTAGATGATCTAAAAGATAAGGCGCCTGCTTTATCCTCAGTAACTGCAACCAGGTTAACGCTACAGGGTAATTCTTATTTGACTGCAGGCTTACCTCAATATAATCCGGCTAATCCGATCTTTGATCCCAAAAACGGAATTTATAATCCACAGGATCCTGCATATCAGCCTTCATCGGTTTATAAGCCATTTGTAGCATTTGATCCTGCTAGCCCTTTCAATGATCCTATAACTGAGCACTGGGCTATAAGTAAGGCAATATCTATTGATAAGGTAGATCTGGGACCAGATTGGTCATTAGCAATTAAAGGATTGACCAATCCTGTTTTACCTGAGTATCGTTATTCTTACCCAACTGCAGGTACTTATAAAGCTGTTTTTGTTGCATCTAATGGCAATATTGACCAGCAATTGAAAGTTACTAAGGAGATTTCTCTTACAATAACTCCTTAATGTTATTAGTTTGTGTTAAAAGGATTAATCCATTCGTGGATTAATCCTTTTTTATTAGTAATGCATACCAAATCTCCTTAAAATGATTATTTCAGTTAAATTGAAGATTCTGATTTTTTGCCTTTTTATCACCTTTCCTCAAACGAACTTTGCTCAAACTGAATTGAATGATCAGAAAGACAGCAAAATCAATACGATTTCAAATCATAGCAGAGAAAGGTTGAGAATTCTTAATAATATGGAGAAGGTAATGGGGAAATTACCCAGACGCAGTAAGCAACTTCCATTCGATTTACAAATTACTGATAGTGTCACAGAAGATAATTTCACACGGTATAACCTTACTTTTAAAGTGACGGACCAAGAACGTTTACCGGTTTATCTATATATACCCAAACAAATTGGAATACCAAAAAAACTACCTGCAATGCTTGTACTGCATGGTACCAGTGATTTAGGCAAGGGTGTTGTTGATGGACAAGGAGATAAACCCAACCGCGCTCATGCGAGAGAACTAGCTCAACGTGGTTATGTGGTAATTGCGCCCGATTATCCAAGCTTTGGCGATTTAAAGGATCATGATTTTGAAAATGACAGATATAAATCAGCAACAATGCAGGCTATCGTTAATCATATGCGATGTATTGACTTACTTCAGAGTAGAGCTGATGTAGATCCTGAAAAGATAGGTGTGATCGGGCATTCTCTTGGTGGTCATAATTCTATGTTCGTTTCGGCCTTTGATGAACGTATAAAGGTGACAGTTTCAAGCTGTGGCTGGACTCAA
>JBIIWE010000497.1:0-2608 GCA_044339075.1 Daejeonella sp.
CTCAGTTGTTGCTGAAGCAAAACCTGAAGCTGATTCGGCTGAGCCAAAGAAATTTGAACGTAGACCTAATCCTAACAATCCTAAACAAAATCCAAGAGTACAGGAAGCCCCTGCAATTAACATGGATTTCGACAATGTGATCGTTAATGAGGGAATTCTGGAGATCATGCCCGACGGATATGGATTTTTAAGATCCTCAGATTATAATTATTTGTCTTCTCCTGATGATATTTATGTATCACAATCACAAATAAAACTATTCGGACTCAAGACCGGTGATACGGTAAGAGGAAGTATTCGTCCACCAAAAGAAGGCGAAAAATATTTTCCGCTAGTTCGCGTTGAAGCCATCAATGGCCGTATACCTGCTGAAGTTCGCGACAGGGTTCCATTTGACTACCTCACCCCACTTTTCCCAACAGAAAAATTAAATCTGTTTGTAGATACAGCGAATCATTCTACAAGAATCATCGACCTGTTTACTCCGATTGGAAAAGGTCAGCGAGGTTTGATCGTTGCCCAGCCAAAAACAGGTAAAACCATGCTTCTGAAAGATGTAGCAAATGCGATCGCTAAAAACCATCCTGAAGTATATCTGATCATATTACTAATCGATGAACGTCCGGAGGAGGTTACTGATATGGCAAGAAGTGTTCGTGCAGAGGTTGTTTCTTCAACTTTTGATGAACCTGCCGAGCGTCATGTTAAAATTGCAAATATCGTACTCGAAAAAGCAAAAAGAATGGTTGAATGCGGTCATGATGTAGTTATCCTGCTTGATTCTATCACCCGTCTGGCACGTGCATACAATACTGTTGCACCTGCTTCCGGTAAAATACTTTCCGGTGGAGTGGATGCCAACGCCTTGCATAAACCAAAACGTTTCTTCGGTGCAGCAAGAAACATTGAAGATGGTGGTTCATTAACTATATTGGCAACTGCACTGACTGAAACAGGTTCTAAAATGGATGAGGTGATCTTTGAAGAATTTAAAGGAACCGGTAACATGGAATTACAATTAGATAGAAAACTATCTAACAAACGTATATTCCCTGCTATTGATTTGACAGCTTCAAGTACACGACGTGATGACCTGCTTCTGGATAAAGATACCCTTCAGCGTATCTGGATTTTGAGAAATCACCTTGCAGACATGAATTCACAGGAATCCATGGAGTTCCTGCAATCCCAAATGCGAGGCACAAAAACTAATGAAGAGTTCTTGATTTCAATGAATTCCTGATAAATTGAATTAATCAACGCGATAACAAAAATTCTTTTACAGATAATACCTTTCTGATGAAACAACATATCCCCAATGCAGTTACCTGTCTAAACTTGTTTAGCGGCTGTTTGGGGATTGTTTTTGCCTTCAATGGCGAATTGCATCTTGCAACTTATGCGATTTTGATCGCGGCTGTGCTTGATTTTCTTGATGGCATGCTTGCCAGGTGGTTAAAGGCATATTCCGAAATTGGAAAACAGTTGGATTCTCTTGCAGATATGGTTAGTTTCGGTGTTTTACCTTCCGTTATCATTTATCAGATTTTTCTTTTGTCGCCACAAATAGCTCCATATAGTAGCTTATTAAATTATTCAGCTTTTCTGATCGCAGTATTCTCTGGGTTAAGGCTAGCAAAATTCAATATTGACACCAGGCAGTCTGAAAATTTTATTGGCCTACCTACCCCCGCAAATTCCTTATTGATCGCTTCTTTTCCAATAATGATGCAGGAAAACAATAGTTTTTTCATGAATTATTTCATGAATCCGTATTTTCTGTTCATTTTCAGTCTGGGTATGGGCTTATTACTTGTTTCAGAAATTCCGCTTATTTCTTTGAAATTTAAATCATTGAAAATTTCGGAAAATTTGCATCGATATACCTTAATTGGTTCATCTCTGATCTTACTGCTAATATTTCAATTTGCAGCTATTCCAATCATAATATGCTTGTATTTCTTAATTTCATTTATCCAATTCAGAACAGCAAACTGAATCTGGTGTGAATTAAATAATACAATGGAGTAACAAATAGTTGATTATCAGGGGGAATCAATTTTTAATTAACCTGAATGATCTGAATTTAGAAGAAATTAGGTTGCTTGGATAGTAAGGCAAATCAGAATTGATTAAATACCGCTGGCGAAGAGCCTTCAAATAGCTATATTCAGGATAGTAGGTCTTTCAGCTACAATTAGAGCAGCAAAAAGTAAATAGAATTAAAGGTAATTTATAGCGTCTTTTCAAGATCAGATTTAATTTGAGCTAATTTGATAAAAAGTTCCACGCTCATATCCTTAAGAAGTTTGAATGCAGGTGGAATCGTTTCTAAATTTTTAAGATTGCGTGCGTTTTGTTCTATTTCAGCCATACTAGCTCTGGCTGACTCAATGCCCATAACAGTAAGAGTTGGTTTAATTTTATGAGAAATATCTGCAACAATTGGCCAGTTTTCATCTTTAATTAATTGGTCTAGTTGCTCAAAATAACCTGGAGTCTGATTAAGAAACAACTCAATCATCTCAATCATAAATTCATTACTGCCACTAGCCACATCCTGGAGGTAAGAAAGATCAAGATTAAAATCAGCACTATTGTTTTTAAA
>JBIIWE010000499.1:0-2604 GCA_044339075.1 Daejeonella sp.
TATTTTGCTCCACCTCTTACAGTTGCTACCGATTATCCAGTTAAGCATGTCGAAATGAAAGATATGCTTACGCTGAAGATTAAACCTAAAACCTGTGGGATGGAAATTGTCTCGAGCAGGAACTTTCCTGATAATTATCAGGGTAATGTGCTTTTTAATACATTTCTTGGGTTTCAAGGAATCACAAATCATTCATTGTCTGAATCAGGAAGTGGATTAGTTGGCAAAGAACAGGAACCCATTCTGCAATCCAAAAATCCTCAATTCAGACCTGTAGATCTTCAGTTCGGACCTGATGGAGCCCTTTATTTAGCAGATTGGTTCAACCTAGTTATCAATCACGGAGAAAGAGCCCTGCGTGATCCTGATCGGGATAAAACCCATGGCAGGATCTGGCGCATTACATATACAGGCAAAGAATTGCTGAAGCCTTTGGATATGAGCCGTCTTAAAATAGATCAATTGTTGGATCAATTAAAGGAATACGAAGACAGATCAAAATACCGGGCCAGAATTCAATTGACTGAGTTTCCGAAGCAGGAAGTTTTAGCCGCCTTACCACTATGGCTTAACAAACTCAACAAGACTGACAAGAATTATGAGCAATACCAGTTGGAAGCTTTATGGATGCACCAGCGATTACATCAAGTAAATGAAATTCTTTTAAATAAATTATTAAAGGCCAAAGATGCGAACATCAGAGCTGCAGCAACCCGGGTTCTATATTACTGGAGGGATGATTTAAAGAATTCACAGGAAAGGCTTATAACAATGTCGGGAGATTCTTCCCAAAGGGTTCGTCTGGAAGCAATTGTGTCCCTCAGTCATTTCAAGAATGAGGCTAGCTTTATGGCTTTACTGCTTGCTTCAGAAAAGCCAATGGATGATTATATTGAATATGCCTTGAAGGAAAGTTTTAAGCATTTTCAAACTATCTGGATGAGCAAGTTCAGGCAGGACAAAAAATTTCTTGCAAATGAACCTGAGAAAGTGAAATTATTGCTTCAGCCACTTTCCTCTGCAGAAGTGTTAACTATGCCTGGCTACTTTAAGAAGGACCCTGATGCAGCAATTTATACCAGAAAACCCTTGTCAGATAAATTCTATGATGATTTTGCAGATGTGAAGGCAGTTTCTGATTTCAGGAAAATATTAATTTCAGCATCTGATGCAACAGTGTCAGAGGGAACGGATATAAATGGAAGAACAGTAATTCAATTATCAACAATAAGCAGCAAAATGGCTTATGATAAGCTTGTAATTAACATTAAAGCAGGCAGTTTGGTTTCCATTGTTTTTAAGAATCCTGATGAGATGCCTCATAATGTGGTAATTGTGAAGCCCGGGTCTACTGAGATTGTTGGAAAAGCAGCAGATGCAATGGCTACCGGGAAAGATGCTTATGCTAAGAATTTTGTTCCTGCGATTCCCGAGGTTCTATATTCAACTCCACTGGTTGCCACGGGTAAAAGTTTTAAACTTGATTTTAAAGCACCCAACAAACCTGGCGAATATCCATTTATATGTACCTTTCCAGGGCACTGGCGCATAATGAAGGGTGTAATAAAAGTTAATTGAGTTTCTTAATAGCAAATAATATTTTTAAACTATTTGATAAATTGGATTGTAATCTTTACCTAATACCAATGTGTTTAGGCTATTATATGAACTGATAGGGGTAAGAGATTACAAATAACTCCCGCCATTTACCCGTAAAAGTCTAAATTGTAATTTATTGACATTCATATACTTAAGATTATGGCAAATACGATTAGTTTAAATTCAATTTTCAGTCAATTTATTAGGCTATTATTCAAAGCACCATTATTTATTTCTGTATTTAGTTTATTGATTATTTCTGCCGATACACAAGCTAAGATAAAGGCAGGAGTAGCGAAAATGGATATTACTGATCGAAGCGCTGGTTTGGTAAATGACCCGCTTTATGTGAAAGCATTGGTATTGGATAATGGCATCACCAAAATGGCGATAATTACCCTAGATGTAGTAGCAATTGAAGAAATCGGTCCAATTAAGGCGGGCTATCTTGCCAAAGTTCGTTCACAAATTCAGAAGGAACTGAATATCCAGGCTTCAAATATTATAATTAATGTAAGCCATTGCCATGGAATTGTACGGGCTGATACGGATAGTCTGACAGTATTGGCGGTTAAGGAAGCCCTGAAAAATTTGCTTGCCGTTACTGTTGGAAGCGGGTCAGGCTATGAGGATAGAATCATGGAAAATCGCCGGTATTGGATGAAGGATGGATCCCAGACAGATGCTCGGCGTGCCTACTCACTTCCTCCTGATCATGAAATTGCAGAAATTGGCACTACTGACCCCGAAATAGGTATTTTGAGGTTAAATAAGTTAAACGGAGAAACCTTGGCAGTGCTTTATAATTTTGCAGTTCACCCAATAGAAGGTGTTCCAAACGGGGGAAATACTGCAGACATCATTGGCTTTGCTTCTAAAGTAATTGAGGATAACTTAAAAGGTTCAATGGCTCTTTTTTTACAGGGCTGTGGTGGGGATATTAATCCAGTTAACTATAAGGGGCTTGATAACCCTACGGATGCCGAGCCACTAGGTAATATGCTT
>JBIIWE010000498.1:0-2604 GCA_044339075.1 Daejeonella sp.
AAGGAATTCTGGACTTTATCGGGGTAATTAATAAAGATAAACTGAATATTAATGAACTGAAAATATTGCATTCAAAGATTCCCAGTGACAGTGCCCGGTTTCTCTGTATAAAAAACCTTAAGCTTAAACTTACTAAAGCGGATGGCATTGAAAAACTAAACGGTACGTTCACCGGCGCAGGGGAGAATTCATTACCTTGCTATCCCGGAAACGTATATCTTCAGCGGTTCAACGACGCTAATAAACAATATATCCCACAATCTTATCTAACGAATATTTTGCTAGATTCAAGAGATCCAAATGTGTTTCTCAAAACAAAACTATCCCGGCCAATTGTGATTGAAATTTCTGAAAATGTGATACGACTTGAAATAAAAGACTATTTGAAGGAGGATGGGGATATTATTTCAGTGTATCACAACCGCAGACCATTTATCAGGAATCAGCTTATTGTAAATAAACCTTCAAACCATACACTTCGCTTAAATAGAAATCAGGAATTGCATGAAATCATTCTCTATGCCGAAAATCTGGGCCGTATTCCGCCGAACACATCAAATTTGAAAATCTACGATGGCATTAAAGAACACCAGGTTTTGATTCAATCAAGCAAGGAAGTAAGTGCCGTAGTATATCTACGATATGTTCCGGAACAAAAAAGCCCTCCAAAATAAATTGAAGGGCTTAATTTTAATAAACAAGGCTTGAATTATATATCAATCCGAGCATATTTTGCATTTTTCTCGATAAATTCACGTCTTGGAGCAACTTCATCACCCATTAACATTGAAAATATATGATCACATTCAGCTGCATTTTCAATGGTCACTTTTCTTAGCGTACGAGTTTCAGGATTCAAAGTAGTATCCCATAATTGTTCTGCGTTCATCTCTCCCAGACCTTTGTAACGCTGAATATTAACACTTTCCTCTTTACCTGCACCTTTCAGTGCTTGTACAGCTGCATCACGCTGATCATCGTTCCATGCATATTGAAATTCTTTGCCTTTTTTAACCATGTAAAGTGGAGGTGCTGCAATATAGATATATCCAAACTCGATCAAAGCTTTCATGTATCTGAAGAAGAAAGTAAGGATCAGCGTAGTAATGTGGGAACCATCCACGTCAGCATCGGTCATAATGATGATCCTATGGTAACGTAATTTATCCATGTTAAGAGCCTTTGCATCTTCTGCAGTTCCAATACTCACACCCATTGCAGTGAACATATTCTTGATCTCATCATTTTCATAGATCTTATGTTCCATTGCCTTTTCAACATTGAGTATTTTTCCCTTTAAAGGAAGAATTGCCTGAAAATTACGATCCCTGCCTTGTTTTGCAGTTCCACCCGCTGAATCTCCCTCGACTAGGTATAGTTCACAGGCAGCAGGATCATTATTTGCGCAATCTGCAAGTTTTCCGGGTAGACCAGAACCCCCCATTATAGTTTTTCGCTGAACCATTTCGCGTGCTTTTCGGGCAGCAGCTCTAGCAGTAGCAGCAAGAATCACCTTATTAACGATCATCCTGGCTTCCTTCGGATTTTCTTCAAGATAATTGCCCAGAATCTCACCAACAGCGATATCTACTGCTCCCATCACCTCATTATTGCCTAATTTGGTCTTGGTTTGTCCCTCAAACTGTGGTTCCTGAACTTTTACTGAAATAACAGCTGTAAGTCCTTCCCTGAAATCATCTCCAGTAATTTCGATCTTCATGTTTTTCAACATGCCCGATTTTTCTGCATACGTCTTCAACGTACGGGTTAAACCACGACGAAATCCAGCTACATGAGTACCACCCTCATGGGTATTTATATTGTTGACATACGAATGTACATTTTCAGTATAGGTATCATTATACTGAAGAGCCATTTCAACTGGTATTCCTTGTTTAATTCCTTCTACGTAAATAGGTTCAGGAATTATTGAAGTACGCATTGCGTCAAGGTATTTAACAAACTCTTTCAATCCACCTTCTGAGAAGAATTCTTCAAATAGGAATGAACCCTCATCGGTAGTTTCCCGTTCATCAGTTAGAGATAAGCGGATACCTTTATTCAAGTAGGCTAACTCACGCAAACGTGCAGCAAGGGTATCAAATTTATAATCAGTAGTCAGCGTAAATATCTCAGGGTCTGGCTGAAAGGTAACTGTTGTACCAGTTTTATCACTTTCTCCAATGACTTTAACATCATACAAAGGTTTTCCGCATGAATATTCCTGGGCAAATATTTTACCTTCACGCTGAACCTCAACCTTCAAAAGAATTGAAAGAGCATTCACACAACTTACCCCTACACCGTGTAAACCTCCGGAAACTTTATAAGTATCCTTGTCAAATTTACCCCCGGCATGAAGCACAGTCATTACTACTTCCAACGCTGACCGTTTTTCTTTGGTGTGCATGGCAGTTGGAATACCACGGCCATTATCCTCAACAGTAACGGAATTACCCTTATGAATGGTTACTTTAATATCAGAACAATAACCGGCCAAAGCCTCATCAATTGAATTATCAACTACCTCATATACTAAATGATGCAATCCCTTAAACCCGGTATCACCAATATACATTGATGGGCGCTTTCTTACCGCTTCCA
>JBIIWE010000500.1:0-2602 GCA_044339075.1 Daejeonella sp.
CATTAAGGCCTTTCTCTTTGACAAGGTTTTCTGAAACCATAACAGTCAGACTTGGCTTTCCATCAATTTCACATGCTAAAACAAGGAAAAGATCATCTAAAAGATCTTTCACAGCATATGCCAGGCTTTTTACCGCATCTGTATTGGGCAAGTCGACCAGTTTAGCCAGAAAATTAACTCCGTCAATATTTAATACCTCTTTCACAAGTTCATGTTTTAAACCTGCGGAACGCTCCAGAATAGTTTTTTCAATTTCCTTCTTAAGACGATTATTCTCTTCCAAAAGGCTTTCAACCGATTTTAAAATATCATTCGGATTTTTGAGTAATTCCTTAAGGCCTTTGATCTGTTCATTCTGCCCGTTAATAAATTTCTCTGCAGCTTCGGCAGTGATCGCTTCTATCCTTCTAACGCCAGCAGCAACTGCACTTTCAGAAAGAATCTTAAAATAGCCGATCTGCCCACTGGATTTTACATGGGTTCCACCACATAATTCCTTTGAAAAATGATCATCAAAAGTGATTATACGTACAAAATCTCCATATTTTTCACCAAAAAGGGCTGTTACACCAGAATTAATAGCATCCTGATATGGAACATTTCTTTCTTCCTTTAAATTAATATTTTCACGAATCTTACGATTAACTATCGCTTCTATTTCTGCAAGCTCCTGATCTGTAACTTTTGAAAAATGAGAAAAGTCAAAACGAAGATAATCTCCATTCACGAGAGAACCTTTCTGATTCACATGCACTCCCAAAACTTGTTTTAGAGCTGCATGTAGCAAATGTGTAGCCGAGTGATTATTTTCTGTAGAAATTCTGTTGATCGGATCAACAACTGCTCTAAAAGCACCAGAAGGCTCTTCCGGAATCTGATCCAGGTAATGAATAATCAGTCCGTTTTCTTTTTTTGTATCCTTAACCTCGTATTCAAACAATCCGGTATGATCTTCAATCTTACCCACATCACCTGCTTGTCCGCCACTCTCCGCATAAAAAGGTGTACGGTTCAAAACTACCTGAAACTGATCCTTACCTTTTGCTGTTACCTTGCGATATTTAAGGATCTTACAATCGCTTTCCAGGTCATCATATCCAACAAATTCAACCTCATCTCCTTCGGTTGCGATAACCCAGTCGCCGGTATCAATAGCGGTAGCCGCACGTGAACGCTGTTTTTGCTGCTGAAGTTCAGTCTCAAATCCCTCCATATCAACTGTCCAGCCTTTCTCCCTTGCCATCAGCTCGGTCAGGTCTATTGGAAATCCGAAAGTATCATATAACTCAAAAGCAAAGTCGCCCCTGATCAGTTTTTCTGTTGTTTCAAAACGTTCAAAACGTTGAATTCCTGTTGCTAAGGTTCTTAAAAAAGACATTTCCTCTTCAAGAACAACCTTTTGAACAAAATCCTGTTGTTTTTTTAGTTCAGGAAACACGCCATCAAACTGTTCAGCAAGAATTGGAACAAGTTTATTTAGAAATGGCTCCTTAAGATCAAGAAAGGTATATGCATACCTCACTGCTCTTCTGAGAATTCGCCTTACAACATAACCGGCCTTATTATTCGAAGGAAGTGTTCCATCAGCAATACAAAAACATATGGCACGAATATGATCAGACATTACACGCATAGCAACTGCAGAACCCCAAGCCTCTTCTCCGGGAATTGAATTACCATGGTATGTAATACGGGATTGATCTGAAATATATTGAATCAGTGGCTGAAATACATCCGTATCATAATTTGATGTTTTGTTTTGAATCACCCGAACTAAACGCTCCAATCCCATACCAGTATCAACATGTTGATTTGGAAGCTTTTCAAGTGAACCATTTTTGAGCCGGTTATATTGCATGAACACGTTATTCCAGATCTCAATAACTTGTGGATCATCTTGATTGACCAGTGTACTTCCACCTACTTTTTTGCGATCAGCTACTGGCCGCATATCTACATGTATTTCAGAACATGGTCCGCAAGGACCAGTTTCGCCCATTTCCCAGAAATTATCTTTTTTATTTCCGAGAAGAATTCGATCCTCAGAAATATATTGCTTCCAAATCTCAAAAGCTTCCTGATCTTTAGGAAGTCCCTCCTTTTCATCACCTTCAAAGACACTTACATATAACTGGTCTTTGGGGATTTTATAAACTTCAGTAAGGAGTTCCCAGCTCCAGGCTATGGCCTCTTTTTTAAAATAATCACCGAAGCTCCAATTACCAAGCATCTCAAACATGGTATGATGATACGTATCAATTCCTACCTCTTCAAGATCATTATGTTTACCAGAAACACGCAAACAACGCTGTGTATCTGCTACTCTTGTATGCTTAATTGCAGCTTCCCCCAGAAAAAGATCTTTAAATTGATTCATACCTGCATTGGTAAACATCAATGTAGGATCGTCTTTCACCACAATGGGTGCCGATGAAACTACCTGATGCCCTTTTTTGGCAAAAAAATCTAAAAAACTTTGTCTTATTTCTTTGGTGGTCATCATTGAGTAGCTATTCTGCAAATATAAATATTGATGCGGATTTGTTTGTGGAGAATGTAAGAATATTTGGATACAAATTCATATTCATTTAACATGGTCCTC
>JBIIWE010000501.1:0-2601 GCA_044339075.1 Daejeonella sp.
AGGGCATGTGATGTATGCAACTAAAGCGATGACACCTGGTGGTCATTGGATGGGGATTACTGGTATTGTTTGTAAAAACCAAAAAGCGGATTTCGCTAAAACCGTTTATTCCTACGCCGCGGTCTCTATTGGAATTATGGATGCTTTTATTGCCTGCTGGAATACGAAATTTACTTTTGACTTGCTCAGACCTGAAACTTACATAAATCAGTATGTAGATAACTCGTGGAAACCGTATTTACAAACTCCTCCTTTTCCTGAATATACCAGTGGACACTCTATTATTTCCAGTACCTCAGCAACCATACTGGAGAAGATTTATGGAAAAACTACTCCTTTTGTAGATGATACCGAAAGAGCATGGGGTTGGCCCGACAGAAAGTATGAAAATGTTCAACAGGCTGCCCAGGAAGCTGCATTAAGTCGATTATATGGTGGAATACATTATAGAGAGGGAATGGAAGAAGGCTTAGTTGAAGGCCGAAAAATTGGTGATTTTGTATTCGCTAAATTAAATTAATTGAGCATCATTACGTTTAATATAAAAAAAGCGTAATGATGGTTTTTAAAATCCATCGATATTTTTGGAAAGTATGAAATAGTTCTGTTCTCTATTGTTATGTATCAATTTTTGTATCAGTCCCCCGAAAAATTTCTTTCAGGCATCCAATTTCATATTTTAATTTAAAATCCCGGATTTTTTAAATAGAATTGTGCTGTACAATTTAGTATAGCCATTAATATAGGATCATTAAAAAATGAAAACAATTTTAGTATTGGGTGTTTGTGCCCTTTTTATTGCATGTAATAGTTCATCAAAGAATACAGATGTATCAGATACTAGTTCTTTACTTAGTGCTGATAGCACGGAGGTTATTGTTGTTTCAGACAGCAGTAATTCAGCTTCAGAGAATACAGCTGAAGTCAGTACTTTAAGCGAATCCCATGGAGTAAAACATAGTGAATCTGAAGTAGTAAAACCAGAAGGGAAAGCAAGTCAGCCTGCAGTTATAGTTAAAGCCCCTGAAAATACTGATAATCCAGATATTAAGAAGGGTGAATTGCTTATTTCAAAATCAGATTGTTTTGCATGTCACAAGTTACAGGATAAACTGTTAGGACCATCCTATAAAGATGTTGCCAATAAGTATGAGAACACAAAAGCTAACATAGATTACTTGGTTAATAAAGTAAAAACTGGTGGAAGTGGTGTTTGGGGTGCAGTTCCTATGTCACCACATCCTGCTTTATCAGATGATGATGCAAGAGTAATGATTTCATATGTTTTGAGCTTAAAATAACTTACAAAACATAAAAATTGATTAACTAAATAATTGACATCTGATTTTAAAAATGGATTAGTCCGGTGTTGTTTATACTGTAACAGTATACTATGTAAATACCCTTCAATTCAATGAAGTATAGAATCCATTACTATATTTAAATACTTACTAGGGGATACCCGATCTTTTTTACTCATATAATAAATTGAATCTAATTGAATAAAATATGGTTTATCATTTAAATAATAGGCTTTCAAAGACATTTTGCTTTTCTGTATTATTCACAGGATCAGTTCTTTTTAGCTACGCACAAGAGCTTTTTGTTTCTAGTGAATTAACTCCGGCCAAGAGTTTCACATCTGGTGCCGAAGGTCCTGCAGTTGGACTTACAGGAATTGTTTATGCTGTTAATTATGCAAAGCAAGGAACGATAGGGCAGGTAACTACCGATGGCAAAGCAAGTTTATTTCTTGAACTTCCATCAGGTAGTATTGGAAATGGTATTCGTTTCGATAGTAAAGGCAATATGCTTATAGCTGATTATACTAAACACAACATTCTTAAAGTTAATATGTTAACAAAAGCTGTTAGTGTTTTTGCTCATAATCCCAAAATGAGCCAACCTAATGATATCGCGATAGATAATAAAGACAGATTGTTTGCTAGCGATCCGAACTGGAAGGAAAATACAGGTAGAATATGGCGTATCGATATTGATGGCAGATTCACGATGCTTGACAGCATGGGTACTACCAATGGCATTGAAGTGAGTCCTGATAATAAATATCTTTATGTGAATGAGTCTGTTCAGCGCAAGGTCTGGAAGTATGATCTCAATGAAAAAGGTGAAATAAGCAATAAACGACTTATTCATGAATTTCCTGATTTTGGAATGGATGGAATGAGATGCGATGCTGAAGGTAATTTATACATTACAAGACATGGCAAGGGAACTGTTGCCAAGTTATCTCCAACAGGTAAATTGATTAGAGAGATTAGCACAATAGGTAAATTGCCAAGTAATATTGCATTTGGTGGTAAGGACGGTAGAACTGCCTACATTACTCTTCAGGATAAAGGTAATATGGAAAGTTTTAGGGTAGATAAACCAGGGCGTGAGTGGGTAATGTCAAAAAAGAAATAATAATTTATTCAATAATATAAGATGAAAACAGAAAGAAGATCAGTACTTAAGAAATTATTTGCTTCAGTAGTAGGAGTAACCGGATTAGGTGTAGTGGCCAATGCCAAAGGAATTGAATCATCGCCTGAAAAGGTTGCAGGAAATATCACTTCTGTTCAAAACGTTCCTATGTTT
>JBIIWE010000502.1:0-2598 GCA_044339075.1 Daejeonella sp.
GATTTACAGATTTCATGGTTGCATACCTTTAAGCTTATTCAATAACTCAAAGAGTGTTTCAGTTACTTTATTTGATGCATCAACCTCAAGGTAGCTTGAGCGAGCGCGCCAGGTTTCATATCCTCCAAGTTTATGATGCTCAGGAGTAGGTAAATACCCATAGTAGCCATTGGCCAGAGAAGTTGTAAAAGTTGGTTTAAAAGGGCTCTTTTCTTTAATTTCCAATCCGATTTCTACGAAAACCTCACAAGGTACCGCCGTAATTGCCAAATCTCCCAAACGAAAGGCCTGAAGGATCAGGGGTAGCTGCTTAGGAAAATCCTTCAATAGCATGGTTTCACGTGCATAAATCTCTTCTCTCGAATCCATAATTGGTGATTTTGCATTCGCTATAATCTCTTTCGCACGTTCAATTTCTTTCTTATCAGGAAGTCGTACACTTAAAGTAATTTCTTTTTGAACGGAGCTTAACGAAATCCAGTCCTGGTACTTAATATTCTGGTAGGTTTTATATGCTTCAGCAGCAACTATATTTGCTACCTGTTGCATCCTACTATATGGCGGTAAGGAAAGCCTGCCGCCCTTATTATTTACATTATTTATATTACCGCTTGTTCCATTTGACAACATTGCCACAAATTGAGGATACTTATTGCTGTCAGTTTGCAGCAATTGTTTCATGCGGTCAGCAAACATTCCAAAATAATCTGCTGATACTTCACCTGGGCCGGTTCCGCCAACATAATGCAGTGAGTAATTAGCCAGCAGGGCTATAGGATGTCCGTCAGTTGTTTGAATAGAAATAACAGGAAGCCCCGGATCGGTAATATCTTTAACCTGAATGGTGCTTAACTGATCAATACCCCCAAAAGGGTTTTTAATCTCGACGGGATTCATCCTCCATCGACGATTGAATACCAGTGTAGGTTCATTGCCTATATCCCATCCGATACGTGCCGGCGCAAGGTTATTATGCGCCCTGACGACTGCATCTGCAATCCGCTCTGTTAGAAACTTAAGGTAATTTTTGTCGGGATCACTTTGAAATACAGAACAGGCAGTTCCCCCCGAATGGGTATGAGTTGCCGACATCATCATATTCTCAATGGGAATACCGGTTATTGCATGGGCTCTTTTCTTAGCTTCATCCAATTGCTCTCTGTAAATCATACACAAATCCGCAGTAAGAATCGCCAAACGCGTCTGACCATCATCCAGCACGATACAACGGACATGTGTTTCATCATGAATTTGTTTTACGGTAATATCTTTCATGTTACCATTAATGGAGGTTCCTATTTTAGGAGTGATGTTGCTGGTAGCTGCGCCGGCACGGAAAATTTTAGCAGGCCTGCTTTCTATAACTCCAGTATTGTTCTGGGCATTCAGCCTCAGAGCACTTAATAATAAAATGGGAAGACAAAAGAATAAAAACCGGGAAAAATGCCGGCTTGTAAAAAAGAAATTTAACATGTCTGTCATTTGAATTTTATCCTCTAATAATTTACTGCAATCATGCTGCAGTACAATTGTTCTATTTTTATTTCTCATTTATTTTATCAAAAATATTTTATCGTTTTACCTGATTAAAAAGTTTAAGAATTTCAGTCACAATCTTTCGGGAAGCTTCTTTTTCGACCTTATTGACACTCATCCAGGTCTCATATCCTCCCATTTGATGTTGTTCAGGAGTTGGGAGATATCCATAACCTCCATTTGCCAATCCGATGGTAAATGACTTTTCAAAAGGGCTTTTGGCTTTGACCTCTAATCCCGTTTCTACAAATACCTCAAAAGGGATTCCCGCTATTCCTAAATCTCCAACTCTGAAAGTTTGGAGAATCACATCTATTTTTTCAGGCCATTCCTTCATTTGTATAGTTCGCTCGGCGAAGACCTTTTCCATAGAATGATCAGGCTTTTCTTTATGCATGGCTTTCTCAGCCCAGGCAAGCGCTTGCGCATCTGGCCTTCTTACATCCAGAGTAAGTTCAGTTTGCGCTGCACCAAGGGGCACCCAATTTTTGTAAGCTATGGTCTGATAAACCCTGAACACTTCCTGTGCGACGTCATTCGCAACTATCTTCATCTTGGCATAGGCTGGATACGGTATAGCCGGCGCCCGAAAATCAATATTATTTATATCTCCCTCTGTACCATTTGACATAATGCCTACAAAGGGAATATCCTGGCGATCGGCTTTTAACAGTTCTTGAAGGCGATCGGCAAAGACTGCAAAATAATCTGCAGAAATATGCCCTTTTGGCACCCCTCCAACATAATGAAGGGAGTAATTGGCAAGTACTGCAATTGGCTTTCCCCTCAACGATTGAAGAGATAAAAATGAAACCTGAGGGTCAGTCGGGCCGGCGGGTTCCAGTAAATTGGGATTAGCAATTCCCGGATTCATCTGAACCTTTTCAGATACTCCAAAAGGATTATTAACCGGTGTTTTCAATTTCCAGCGGCGATTGAAAACATGCTGCGGCACACTTCCTGCACCCCAGCCTATACGGGCAGGTTCCAAGTTATTCAATGCGACACGCACTCCGTCAGCCATGCGACGCACCACAAAACGCTGATAATTATCGAGAGGTT
>JBIIWE010000503.1:0-2595 GCA_044339075.1 Daejeonella sp.
TATCAATAATGCCAAATAGCTGATCCAATTGTGCAGTCAGCACAGTTGTTTTGTTAAGAGAAAAATCATCATCATCCTGGGGACCAAGCCGATGAATTGAACGCATTGTACCCTTCAGTTCACTTTCGAGTTCTGTTACTGAAATATTTTCTCTTCCCTTAATAGTAATTTGCGGACCATAACGTTCATCTTCAACCTTAATTACACCCTTTGCAAAATTCAGGGGTATCAAAACGGTTTTATCTGCAGACACACCAAGCATATCTTCACCTTCTTCAGTAAAAACCCCAATAATTGTGACTCTCCTTCCTAGAACGGTAATAACTTTACCAATAGGATCTTCATTAGGGAACAAGCCATCGGCAATTGAATAACCAATTATTGCAATAGGCCTACCGCCTTTTGATTCACTATCTGTAAAATAACGTCCTGTTTGAAAATCGAATTTCCAAACCTTATAATAATCATGAGAGGCCGCTCTTATCTCTGCACCTTCAATACTATTATTTTTATACTTGATCGTTCGATTTCCAATACCAACCTCAAATGATATACCCTCAGCAGTTTGAAGTCGTTCTGTAAGTTTCCCGTAGTCGCGTAATGATGGTTGTGGCCTGCTGATGTATTTCCACCATGGAAAATCTGGGCCACCTACCCATGGCCACTTTTGAATATATATGGTATTACTACCCAATTTTTCAACACTACTTTGAATGTTATTACGAAGGGTATCCACTGCCGAAAAAACTCCAACAATGGTCATTATACCTATAGTTATCCCTAACAATGACAAAATTGTTCTGAGTTTATTTTGCCGGAGGGCCCCAAAAGCAAACAAAAAACTCTCTTTTAGTAGTTTGAGAAATATCATATACGTGTTAGACCAAATTTAATAGAATACGTTACAGGTCATGAGATGAATATTAATATAAATATACATTCATAAATTTCTATTCCTTAAGAATAAACATTTATAGTTTTATTTTGTTAAATTTGCGCCCTGAAATCCACTATAAATAATTATGAAATTATCTCAGTTCAAATTTGATTTACCTGAATCTTTAATAGCCCATAACCCCGTTGAAAATCGCGATGAAGCCCGATTAATGGTTTTGGACAAGAAAACCGGAGCTATTGAGCATAAAATATTCAAAGATGTTTTAGGGTATTTTGAAGAGAAAGATGTGATGATTTTAAATAATACCAAAGTTTTTCCAGCTCGCCTTTACGGTAATAAGGAAAAAACAGGTGCAACAATTGAAGTATTTTTGCTTCGTGAATTAAATCGTGAACTTCGTCTTTGGGATGTTTTAGTTGACCCTGCACGTAAGATCAGAGTTGGCAATAAGCTTTACTTTGGAGAAAATGATCTATTAGTTGCTGAGGTTGTAGACAATACTACTTCACGTGGAAGAACTATTCGCTTCCTTTTCGATGGCACAAATGATGAGTTCCGTAGAAATATCGAGATCCTAGGTGAAACTCCGCTACCAAAATATATAAAACGCAAAGCAACTGCTGAAGATAAAGAGAGATATCAAACTATCTATGCTACAAAAGAAGGTGCTGTAGCTGCTCCAACCGCTGGCTTACATTTTAGTCGTGAGCTTATGAAACGCCTTGAATTAAAGGGTGTTGATTTTGCTGAAATTACACTTCATGTTGGTCTAGGCACATTCAGAGCTGTAGAGGTTGAAGATCTTACCAAGCATAAAATGGATTCAGAGCAGTATATAATCGAGCAAAAAGATGCGGATATCGTTAATAATGCTATTCTTGAAAAACGCAGAGTTTGTGCAGTAGGAACAACTTCCATGAGGGCGATTGAATCTGCTGTTTCTGCAGGGAAGGAATTGAAAGCTGCAAATGATTGGACCAGCAAGTTCATCTTTCCTCCATATGACTTCAGTATTGCCAATTGTATGATCACCAACTTCCATACCCCTGAATCAACACTTTTGATGATGGTAGCAGCATTTGGAGGTTATGAAAATGTGATGAGAGCTTACGAGGTTGCGTTGAAAGAAAAATATCGCTTTTACAGTTATGGAGATGCAATGCTAATCATCTAATTTTTTCGGGTGAAATAGGGTATTCTCTACACTAATGCGACCTGGAAAATAAATATCTGATATTTTAGTTTTGAAATACTACGCGATCATAGTGGGTGCTGGCTCCGGAAGCAGGATGCAATCGGATATACCTAAACAATTTATGCTTTTGAATGGTAAACCTATTCTTATGCATACTATTGAGGCATTCTACAACTCAGATTTCAAACCAGAGGTGATTTTAGTATTAAATGTGGATTTCCACACTTATTGGGAACAGCTTTGCGAAAAATATCATTTTTCAATTCCACATACCCTAATAAAAGGCGGGCTTCAACGATTCCACTCAGTCAAAAATGCTATTAAGGCAATAAAGGGGAAATCTGTTATTGCAATACATGATGCAGTCAGGCCACTGGCAAGCAACGAACTAATCTGTCGTTCTTTCAGGGAAGCTGAAAAAATAGGCAATGCAGTAGTGGCTATTAAGTCTAAAGACTCTGTCAGACAACAAAAAGGCAATTCAAGCCTATCATTAAACAGA
>JBIIWE010000504.1:0-2594 GCA_044339075.1 Daejeonella sp.
CGCAAATCCATAATTCTGATCGTTGATAATGATTTTGATATGCGGATAATTCTCACGAACAAAGGACACAGAATGATCACTTGAGGCATTATCACCAAGGATAATATCCAGATTAGTGTAGGTACTAGCGCATACAGAAGGAAGGAACTTTCTTAAAAAATCCAGTCCATTCCAATTCAGGATTACAACAGCTACTCTTGGAAGATCAGTCATGATGAGCTTTTAAATTATCAGGACTAAATTTCCATCTTTTATGTGACCATAACCAATATTCCGGGTTATTTCGAATAATATTTTCCAGTTCCTGGGTATGAATATTGGTAATTTCAAATTCTTTTGTTTGATTAGGAACCTCTACTAAAGGTTTAATTAAACATTCATAATAGCCTCTTTTGATTTTATTTATACTAAAATAAATAACAGGTTTATTGGTTCTAACTGCAATCTTTTCTACCCCAAGGAAAATTGCCGTAGGCTGATTGAGGAAGTTTATAAAATAATGAGATTCTTCTCGAGGTGGAGTTTGATCACCTATAAGAACCAAAACATGAGGCTCTGAATTATATTCAATTATCTTTCGGAGTGTATGTTTCATTGGAACCAATATTGCTCCAAATCTGCTTCTCATTGTATTAATCAACTTCTCAAAACGATTATCACTTAATGGTTTATAAACAACAAGTACCTTTTCCTTTAGCTCATATGCAGTAGCTAAAGGACCCCATTCCCAATTTCCATAATGACCAGAAACGGCAATTACTGATTTTCCTTTTTCAAAGTACTTTGTTAGTTCGGTTAAATTTGAGAAAACAAAACGTTTCTTTAGCGATTTGGGACTAATAGATATGGTCTTGATTGATTCAAATATCAGGTCAGACAGGTGTTTGTAGAATCGTTTTTCAATTTCCAATCGATCAGCAACAGATTTTTCTGGAAAAGAATTCTTAAGATTCTGTTTTACGACCTTTCTCCTGTATTTAACTACGTGAAACAATAATAAATACAAAATGTCTGAAAGCAGATAAAGCATCCTGAATGGCAGCAAGGATATTAAGTAAAGTAAAACTGAAATGATCTTGAAGAAAACTAAATTCATCTGATTATTGAGCTAAATGTTATAATAGGAAAGTTTATCAAGAACATTTTTGCTGCATGTGTGTTAAATACTTAATTTCTGCATCTTTACACAAACTTAACTTATACGATGGAAAAAGGCGCAGTATTCCCTTTATTTTATCTTCCTCCAATTGAATATTTCAGCAAAATATTAGTTCATAAAGAAAATATCTTTTTTGAAAATGCTGAAAACTTTCAGAAGCAAAGCTATCGAAACCGCGCAACAATTCATTCTCCAAATGGAAAATTGGATCTGACGGTACCAGTGATAAAAGGTTGTAAATCACATACTAAAGTTAAGGATGTTAGAATCAGTTATGATTTTCAATGGCAGCGTATGCACATAATGAGTTTACAAACATCCTATAGAAGTTCTGCGTATTTTGAGTTTTATGAAGACGATTTAACCATGTTTTTTGAAAAAAAATGGGACTTTCTTTTCGACTATAATGAAGAACTAACGAGACTATTATTAAAATTACTCAAGATCAATATTCATAATAAATACACAGATACCTTTGAAAAGGCTTATCTGGATCGTGAAGATTTTAGAAACACTATACATCCTAAACATAATTCACCGGAACAATTCAAACCTTATTTTCAGGTATTTGAAGAACGTAATGGTTTTTTTCCTAATTTAAGTATTGTTGATCTTCTATTTAATCAGGGACCACAAAGTTTAAAATATCTATAGGATGTCAAAAATCAGACGAATAAGGTTAAAATCAAAAAAGTACATTCCAGTTCCAGGCACAAGTCCTGGTTCCATTCAGTTGTATGAAGATGCCTTAAAACCTCAAATCACTGTTTATTCTTATAATTCAGATGATTTTTTTTCTGAAAAAATAAACAGCCTTGATGAATTGGAAATTCAAATCGATAAATATAAAGATCATCACAGGTGGATAGAAATCAAAGGTATTGGTGATGCGAACCTCTTAACTTTCCTTGGGAAGAAGTTTGATATCAACAAACTCGTTATTGAAGACATCGCCGATTGCAGGCAGCGGCCAAAATTGGATGAATATGAAGATTATTTATTTGCAGTCAGCAGAATGCTCTATGTGAATAAGCAACTTGAAATAGAAAATGAACAAGTTTCATTTATACTTTTTCAAAAATTATTGATCAGCTTTCAGGAAAACTATTCTGATAATATTGTACCGGTTATAAACCGACTTAGTGGTGGAAAAGGAAATATCAGGAGTGCTGGATCTTCTTATTTATTGTATGCGCTGACTGATCTTATACTGGATAATTATTTCGCACTCATTTATAAGCTTGGAGATGAACTTGAAACAATTGAAGAGCTATTATATCGTAGAGCAGATAAATCGCTGATGTTTCAGACTCAGAATATTAAAAGGGAAATGATCAGTATACGAAGGGCTGCATGGCCGGAACGTGATAAGATCAATGACATGATCCGAAGTGAATCTAAACTTATTAATAAAACCTCCAAAACCTATTTTAAA
>JBIIWE010000505.1:0-2592 GCA_044339075.1 Daejeonella sp.
GTCGAAATTCCTCAATATGGGGATGCCTCTTTACGATGTTATTTTAAAGTCAACCTGGAATCCTGCACAATATATCAAGAGAGCAGAGCTCGGACATTTAAGCGTTGGATCGGAGGCAGATATTGCGGTACTAAATCTAAAAAAAGGAGATTTTGGTTATATTGATTCTCATGGATTTGTTTTGAAGGGAGCGCAAAAACTGGAAACAGAGCTGACTATCCGGGCAGGGAAAATTGAATGGGATTTAAATGGTCGTGCTGCCACAAAAATTGAAACTAATTAGAGTTTTTAGGTAATAAAAAACGAATAGCTAAAAAAAATTGTGAACATAACATTTTATTGAAATTATGAAACGCAGAGATATAATTAAGGGTTTATCCTTGCTCCCTTTTGCTTCGAGTGCATCAGAACTAAGGACTGAAGCTTCTCAGAATAAAAATGGATTTGCTTTTTTATCCGGAGTATCAAAAACTCCAGACACCGAACTGGCCGAAAGAGGGCACAAAATTCTAAAATCTATTGGGGTTGAGCCTTTTATTAATTGCAAAGGCACGAATACCATTATGGGAGGTTCGGTAGCCAGACCAGAAGTAAGGCTAGCGATGGAGGCAGTCTCTACCCTTAATGTGCAAATGGATGAATTAGTTGAAGGAGTAGGTAAGCGTCTTGCAGAGTTAAGCGGTGCGGAGTGGGGGCTAGTGACCTCAGGTGCAGCTGCCGGAATCAAGCTCTGTACTTTTGCATGTTTATCAGGCGGTAATCCTGAAAAACTTGTTCGGATGCCTGATCTTACTGGATTTGAAAAAACAGAAGTAATCATTCCAACAGCATCACGCACGGTTTATGATCAGGCGATCAGAAGCACAGGGGCTACTATTATAATGGTTGATAGCGAAGAGGATCTCAGAAAGAAAATTGGTCCCCAAACTGCGATGATCTATATCGATGCTGAGAAGGAATCCTTCTTGCCCTTGGAGATCATTTCCAAAATTGCAAAACCTTTAAATGTTCCAGTTTTTGTGGATGCTGCGGCGCATATACTTACATTTCCGAATGTGCATTTGTCAAGAGGGGCAGACGTAGTTGCCTTTAGTGGAGGAAAGGGCCTTAAGGCGCCTGGCAGTTGCGGACTTTTATTAGGAAGAAAAGATTTGCTAATGTCTACATGGCAGGCAGCAGCTCCGCATCATGGTCCAGGACGAGATAATAAAGTGGCTCGTGAAGAGCATATTGGTATGCTTGCAGCAGTGGAAACCTGGGTCCAGATGGATCATAAAAATGAAATGCAAAACTGGGTAAACTGGCTGGAGTACATTGGTAAGCAGGCTGCAACAGTAAAAGGGGTTAGTTTCCGTATCAGAATGCCTGATCCAAAATTAATTCATCATGTGACTCCTTATTTATTCATAACCTGGAATCCCGATGAGCTTCATGTTACAGGCCAGGAGGTATCCGAAGAATTAGGTAATACCTTTCCAAGGGTGGGGGTTGCAATATATAAAGATGAACCCGGCCTTACTGGTATCAGTTTGGTTGGATATATGATGGTTCCCGGAGATGACAAATTAGCCGCTTCCAGAATCAGGGATGTCATTGCCAGGAAAAGAAGTCCGAAACCTACAGTAACAATGAAAGCCCCATCTGTAAATATGCTGGGACGCTGGGATCTTGAAGTGCAGTATTATACTAGCCGGGATAAGCAACAATTGTTTATTGATCAGCAGGAAGGGAATTATTTTTCAGGAGTTCATAAATCTAATTTTTCGGAGCGTGAAATAAATGGGACAATTGAAGGAAATGAGATTAAGATGCAAAGTACCTGGGTCATTCCAGGTGATAGGATTCAAACCACATTTAAGGGTATAGTTAACGCTAATACAGTTTCAGGAGATATTGATATGCATGAATTTCTTTCTGCTAAATTCAGTGCCAAAAGAGCTAAATCTGAAATTGTCAAAAAGCCTATTATTTATCCAAATGGAAGACCACAGGGCGGTAATTTTTTAATTTAGCTTTTTTTTTGAGATATAATTGTTTCGTTTTTGAAGGTTTATCAATAAAAAATCATGATTTCAACAAAAATCTTGTTTATTTTTTTTTAGCATTTTGTAATTGAATATACTTATATTCGACTAACATAATTGATTTATCTTGAACTATAAGTCCTTAACTGATAAAGAATTACTCGAGTATTTAAAAGAAGGCGACCAGGAAGCGTTTACAGAAATCTATAACAGATACTGGAAACAAATGCTGGCAATTGCCTTTACTTTTAGTAAGGATAAATCTGTATCACAAGATATTGTTCAGGAAATATTTGCCAAATTATGGTCCAGACAAGCTGAGCTGAATATTGAATACCTCAATACTTATCTTGGTTCCGCAGTCAGATTTTCGGTATTCAAGCTAATTTATAAGCAGAAAAGAAGACTTGAGATAGAGTCGCAAAACGTTGAGAATGAATTATCCACACTTACTGAGGAGCAAATTGATACCCGGTTTATTCAGGAGTATATCAATAAGGTAGTTGAAGAACTGCCTGAGAACTGTAGAATGGTTTTTAACTACAGTCGAAATTATGGTCTATCTACA
>JBIIWE010000506.1:0-2587 GCA_044339075.1 Daejeonella sp.
AACCTATATGTAGCGCAATGGGCTTCAGGCAAGGTATATCCTTATAAATTCAAAAGAGTCTAATTTCTTTACTACAAGATCATTTATATGAAAAGCAAGCTTAATGCTTATGCTGTTAGTGTAATTTTTTGCCTCAATGTTTTGATCGTCTTTTTATTGGTCTTTGAGCAACAATTACTAATACCTCAATGGTTACAGCCCATTGGCAGATTGCATCCTATGCTTTTGCATTTTCCAATTGCACTACTTATACTGGCTGCAGGCATGGAATTTTTTCGCTTTAAACCTGAAAATGTAAAAGCAAGCTTTTATCAGAAGTTTACCTCTGGATTATTTCTTAGTGGAATACTTTTATCAGGTATAACAGTCTTGATGGGTTTAATATTATCTCTTGAGGATGGATACGAAGGTGATATATTACTTTACCATAAGTGGTTTGGTGTAAGTACAGTTTTCCTTTCATCTCTTCTATTTAAACTCCGAGATTTTGCTTGGTATAAAGAAACTATGGCCAAATCAGGATCTGTTTCTTTGGCCCTAATCCTGATTGTTGCAGGACACTTTGGTTCTGTATTAACTCATGGCGATAATTTTGTTCTTGAACCAATTACTAAACCTGCCTTGGTTCCTTTAGATCAGGCCAAGGTATACGATCATGTAATACAGCCAATTTTTAACGAGAAATGCGTTAGTTGTCATAATGATCAGAAGATGAAAGGTAGTTTAAAACTTACTGATAGGCTATCAATACTTAAAGGGGGTAAAACAGGTAAACTATTTATTGCCGGCAAACCTAATTTAAGCCTTTTGCTGGAAAGAATACATTTACTATCATCTGAGAAAGAGCATATGCCGCCTTCAGGAAAGCCACAGCTGACAGAGGAAGAATCTAAACTACTTTTTCTGTGGATAAAAGATAATGCCTCATTCAGCAAAAAAGTAACTGACCTTGGCCAGAATGATTCATTAAGAGTATTTGCAACATCAAGATTAAAACCTGCAGAAATTCAAGAGGAAGATTTCGACTTTGATGCTGCAGATGATAAAACTATTAAGAAATTAAATACTTTTTACAGATTGGTAGTCCCGGTTTCTCAAGGTTCCCCTGCATTAGCCGTTAGTTTTTTTAGCAAAAGTGGCTTCGATTCTAAATCACTGGATGAGCTATCTGTAATTAAAGATCAGATTGTAAGTCTGAGGTTGAGCAGAATGCCTGTCAAGGATACTGACCTTGATAAAATTTCAAAATTTGAGTCCCTACAGAACCTAGATTTGAATTTTACTGATATTAATGGTATCGGATTAAAAGAACTTTCCAGATTAAAATCTTTGAAAAGCTTATCACTTTCAGGAACTAAAATTAATTTGGCGCAAGTGAAGCCTATTGTTTCATTGAAGAGTCTTGAAGAACTGACGATTTGGAATACTTCTTTTTCTGAAAAAGATATTCAGGAATTAAAAAAATTGAATAAAAGAATAAAGATAATTGCTGGTTATAAGGATGACGGAAATAATCCAATTCAACTTTCACAGCCTTTGTTAAGTAATAGTTCCAGAGTATTTAAAGATCAAAGTAAAATTGAACTATCTCACCCCAGACAGGGTGTCAGTATCAGATATACATTAAATGGAACAGAGCCAGATAGTTTGACATCTCCTGTATTTAAGAATGATCTAATTATTAAATCAAATTCTACAATTAAGGCTAAAGCGTATAAAAAAGGATGGCTTAGTAGTGGAGTAAGCACCTTTGGATTTTTAAGAACAGCCATTAAACCAGATCGAATCAAATTGTTTTTTGAATCTGACCAATACCATAAAGCTATGGGTGCAAATTCTTTGATAGACGGACAGTTGGGTGATTTTGATACAAATAATACTAACTGGCTAGGATATCAGGGGAATAATTTGGAAATATTGTTGGAGTTTAAAACAGTTAGAGAAATTCAGAATGTAGCCTTAAATATGTTAATATCTCCAAATGGATTTGACAACCGATTCCCGTATGGGTATTCTTTCCCTCCAACAATCATTCAGGTTTTTGGTGGAACTGATATAGATAATCTGAAGCTCATCGGCACTATGAATCCAGTTATGCCTTCCAAAACTAGTGTGCAGGAAATTAAAAGCATTTACACCACATTTAAGCCTCAATCTGTATCTTTTATAAAAGTCATAGCTAAACCACTTAAGAAACTTCCTGAATGGCATCAGGCAAAGGGAAAGCCAGGTTTACTGCTGGTTGATGAGATATTGATCAATTAAGAGATTTTCCAGGTATACGCTTAATCTTATATATCATTTTATTTTGATTCCATTTTTTGGTTTATACGTTTTTATCTAGTCTTGGTTTAAACATGTAAATAAATGGGTTTAATACATTTAAAATGTGAAGATTAATACTTATTCCATAATAAGTATAGGCAATCAATATTTATTTAATTACCTAAATTGATTTCATACCTACTACAAGAATAAAAATGCTATTAAATGAATACTCATTATAATTAATTAAAATCGATATTTTTTTACAACAAGAACAGCGTTATCAATGCTTTTTAGGAAGATATACCTAATAACCAATCAG
>JBIIWE010000507.1:0-2585 GCA_044339075.1 Daejeonella sp.
CATATGGGTAAAATAGAAAGAATTGCCTGTACAACAGGGTAGTCATTTTTAACGGCATTACGAATGAATGAAAAACCTGTAACTTTCATTAAATGAGATGTGAGATGTGAGATATGAGATATGAGATATGAGATATTACAATTTAGATATGTAAAGTTAATAAAAACCGCAACTTCCATTTAAAAACACAAACTTTGTAATATGGAATAAAAACACCTTTTTTGTATCATGCAGTTACCCCTGATCAAAAATCCAATTCAGCTTGGAGACTTTAGAAAATTAGCCAGAGCTTTGACTGTGGTTGAGAATGATCTGGCAGGTTCTGAAGATTTGCTGAAAGAGCTTGGGCCATCAGATACTCCTGTTATAGGTATTACAGGGCCTCCGGGAGCAGGGAAAAGTACACTGGTTAACGCCATGATCAACTATTTAAGTTCTCAGGGTAAAAGCATAGCAGTTCTCGCTATTGATCCGACTTCACCATTTAATTGGGGTTCTTTACTTGGTGATCGTGTCCGGATGTCTGAACAGTTTAACAAGCCTAACGTGTTTATCCGTTCTCTAGCAACCCGTGGATCATTGGGGGGTTTATCAGGAAAGACAATTGAGATGACGGATGTACTCAAATCATCGGGATTTGATTATATCCTGATTGAAACGGTTGGTGTGGGGCAATCGGAAGTAGAGATCGCTGGCCTTGCAGACATTAGTGTGGTGGTATTGGTTCCAGAGTCTGGAGATGAAATTCAGAGTATGAAATCGGGATTGATGGAGATTGCCGATATTTTTGTGGTCAATAAGTCAGATCGTGAAGGTGCTGAGGCATTTTCCAATAATCTGAAGAAACTTGTGCATCAAAGAACAGAGATCATTCCGGTAATAAATACCATTGCCGATAAGTCTGTAGGTGTTGATGAGTTGATGCAGGCCATAGAAGATCAGCCTTTTAAGGATAATACCCGTCGTGCTTTTCTACTTGCCGAAAAGGCCTGGAAGCTTATCCAGCATGAAAAAATGAAAAATATCAGCAGAATAAAGCTACAGGAAGAAATCAGGATTGCTTCAAATGATCCTGAATTTAATTTATATCGATTTGTTGCCAGGTTGCTGAGCAGTACTAAGAATTCATAATTTCTTCAATTTCTTCAGCTTCAATTGGAATATTGGCCATCAGATCGATATTTCCATCTTTAGTTAGCAGAATATCATTTTCCAGCCGAATTCCCAGACCCTCATTCTGAATATAGATCCCTGGCTCACAGGTAAGGATATTGCCTGCCTCAAATGCTTTGTAGCGGCTTGCAAAATCATGTACATCCAGTCCGAGGTGATGTGAAGTGCCATGCATAAAATATTTTTTATAAAGAGGCATTTTGCTATCTTGTTTTGCAACATCATGCTTGTCAAGCAATCCAAGTTTGATCAGTTCAGATTCAACCACTTTTCCAACTTCAATATGGTATTCATTCCAGATGGTTCCAGGTAAAAGCATTTTCCTGGCTTCTTTCATGATATGATGGACAGAATTATAAACATCTTTCTGTCTTTTAGTGAAACGGCCGTTTACCGGAACTGAGCGACTGAGATCAGCATTGTAATTTGCATATTCAGCACCAAAATCGAATAGTATCACATCGCCGTCTTTGCAGATCTGGTTATTGTCATTATAATGTAGAATATTTGCATTTTTACCTGATGCAATGATCGGATTATAGGCATGACCGCTTGCTCTCTGGCGAATAAATTCATGAATTATTTCTGCTTCGATCTCATATTCTGCTACACCCGGTTTAATAAACTTAAGTACGCGGTTGAAGGCATCTTTTGTAATATTGCAGGCCTTTTGAGTTAATTCAATTTCAATATCAGATTTCACTGGCCTGAGGTCGCGTAAAATTGGTGCAGCGCGTTCATAGCGATGTAAGGGATAGAGATTCTTTAGCTTTTCTATGAATCGGATATCGCGGTAAGGTACCTGATGAGCATACCTGTCATTCTCGTTGGTGTTTAAAAAAATTATATCCGCATAGTTAATTATGGAGGGTAAAATATTCCAGAATTCATCCAGCCAATAGATATTTTCTATTCCAGAATTTCTTTTTGCTTCCTGAATGGTCAGTTTATGGCCTTCCCAAACAGCGATATGTTCGCTGGTTTTTCTTAAAAACAGTACTTCTTTGTATTGCGGGTTAGGGCAATCAGGAAATAAAATTAAAATACTTTGCTCCTGATCTATCCCGCTTAAATAAAAAAGATCAGGATTTTGTTTGAATGTAAAGGACTGATCTCCGCTTCTTGGAAATTCGTCATTAGATTGAAATATAGCTAGAGAGCTATTGGGAAGTCTTTTTTGGAAATTTTCTCGGTTTAATTCGAAAAGTTGATTAGTTATGATTGGATATTTCATAATTGTAACATTTTATATTGACCGGATCAAAACAATTTGTCCTATGAATTTGTTAAAAAAAATTAATGGAACAGCATTTGATTATTTGCACAAGTCAAACTTATGACTATTTTTGTGTAAATTACACTGATGAAATTTGTTAACCTTTAAAACAACAATTATGAATTATTCTACAATT
>JBIIWE010000052.1:0-9225 GCA_044339075.1 Daejeonella sp.
TTAGAAATGCTGGTCTGAAATTAGCTTTATTAATTATAAGCATATCGGTTTTATCTGTAAAAGTTCATTCACAGACAATTACTGGTTCTCTTGGTACCCCTGTTACTTTTAATACCAAGGCTTCTATTGCAACTACAACCACCAGTAATAATTATCTAACCCTGGCTTATGCATTGAATAGCACAAGTAATTCCGGCTGGACAGTGCGAATTCAGGCTAATGATAATTTCAGTAACGGAACTGCAACTATAGCCGCAGGATTTGTATCATTAACTTATGCCTCTTCAATTGGTGGCCCAAGCAACACAACCAGCAGGGGATATCAAACACTTAGCACTACCACTTCAAAGTCAATGGTCAACACTGGTAGATCCATTTCAAACTCGAATAATGATTTCCAGCAAAGATTTAATATGAGGGTAGTTGGGGGCAATCATTTGAATGTTGGTGCAGGAACCTATCGTACAACACTTACAGTTACAGTGCTAAGCAATACTGGAGCGGTGATGGCTTCAGACAGCAATATTCTTGTTGAATTTGTGGTGAATTACAGCAGCACCTGTGAAACTGCGGTAATTAATAGTTATGCAAGTAATCAGGCAAATTTCACTTCTTATGCGGAGCAAATGGCGGGAGCAACAGTAACCGATGCAGTTAGTGTGCAATATAATCCCAATAGTGCAACATGTGATGAATGGAGTTTAAAAGTGAGGGCAGCCGGAAATTTTACAAATGGAGGTACATCAGTAGCTCCTCAGTATTTTTCATTACGATTTAATCGTGTGAGTACTGGTATTCCTACGGCTGCTCAAATTGGAGTTTCTACATTTCCAAAGCCATTAGACAATGTCGATGTTACGCTAATTAATGGGGCTAATTCCCCATTTATCGCCTATGGATTTACAGAACATAAATTCGATTTGCAGATTCAGGGGGGAAGTCATCTGATCATACCAAATGGAGCATATACCGGAACCTTGATATTTTCATTGTATAATTCAAATAATGTGCTCGTCTCCACAAGTAATGTGGATGTCACATTCAACATGAATTCTGTGTATAACAGTTTAACTCTTGAATTGCAAAATTTGGCGAATGAAATCAATCTGGATTTCAACACACTTGAAAATTATACCAATGGAGTATCCGTAACAAAAGCCAGAGGCATGCGGGTTGTTGGTTATCAGCCGTACCAGGTTATGATCAAAACCAGTGGCTTAAATTTGGTTGCAGCTAACAGTACAACAATTCCTGTAGCTGCTGTCAATGTTCAGGCTACTAAATTTACCTCCTCCTCAGGGGGGATCTCCACATTTACACGGGAACTTTCCACGGTTAATCAGGTGATTGTTACCAATCCAATGGTAGATAATACACAGCAGGTCACAGAATATGATTTGCGTTATTATACAGCACCAAATGACAGTAGGCTTGCCGGTAAGACCGGGGTGTTTAATACGACCGTATTATTCGTAGTCGTTTCTCAATAATTGCTTTATAATACTATTGAGGGAGGTTTTCAGGATGACTATTGTGGATAAGATAAAATTAAAAATTTCAAATTATTCTTTTTTTGGAATAGGATGATGGATAGAAAAAATAGTGTGGGTGGTTCAACTATTTTTCACCTGATATTTTCCATTTCTTTTATATTTTCTATTTTTTGCTCTTCTGGTTTAAGTGCGCAATCTGCTGATTCTTTAATTTCTCTTGAGCCCTCAAAGAAATCAATCAATGTATCTAATGAAGAATTAATCGATCTGACCTTGAAGGTGGTGAATAGAAAAAAAGTGCCACTTTCCGGAATAATTGCTATCAATCCTGAAAGTAGCATGAACCTGATCAGTAAAAATAAAACAACTATCAATATCCAGCCCGGCGATAGTTTATTTATACCGGTAAAAGTATTTGTAACCAAAAGAACTACCTCGGGGAAAGAACATGTGATCAGGTTTAACCTTTCTGATGCAGATAATAATTTTTTGCTGGCAACAGAAACTAAAGTGCTGGTTTCTGTTAAAAGGAATGTAAATATGTTTTCATTGGTTTCAAGCATACTCCTTAATGTTACCTCCGATTCAATTAGAATACCAATCAGGATATCAAATCCGGGTAATACAGCACAGCGTATTACTTTGATCAATCGATTTCCTCCCGTATTTCAGAATGAGGCTTTTCACTCTACCTCAGAATTTATCATTCAGCCTTCTGCCGATACGCTAATCACAATAACCAAGCCTGTGACCAGAAAAATGTTTGCATCTGAAGGCTTTGATGTAACGTTTACAGGTTTATATGCTAATGGAGATGTATTTGGAATGGCTTATGTCAGGATTCAAAGTGGCCGAAGTGACCGTGCATATCGCGATCCATTACAAAGTGATTCCTATAATGCTAATAGTATTTCTCTTAGCTCTCAAGGTATGTTCAGCGATAATCAATCCTATCTTCTGTATGGTCAGGGAGATCTGGAACTTAAATCCGGACAATTGGGCTATAGTCTGGATTATACTAAATGGCAGAATTCCTATTCGCCTTCTATGATGAGAAATACCTGGGTAAGTTATGAATCCAATAACATGGGCATAACTGCAGGAAATATCAATAAGAATATGGATATAAACCTGAGTGGTAGAGGAGCAAATTTATTTCTGAATGATACAACCAATAACGATTCTTATGAAGTTGGTTACCTTGACGGAAACTCCAATCTGATCGGTCAGGATTTTTACAACTTTATGCCCTCAGGTAGTGCCGGTTGGGGTAGTTATACGCACAGGAAAGAATATTCTGAATTATCAACTTCTGTAATCTATGAAGTGAATCCTTTATTAAATGCCAATAGCGCGATCCTTGGAAATACCTATACGCTTACAAAATTTAAAGGCCTTCGTATACAAGCCAATCTGAGTGCAGGAAATACCTCCCAATACGATAGTACCAGTATAGTGAAGGCAAGTTTAGCCAGTGGCTTAAACATTACCGGAACAATTAAAAAATTTGCGATAAATAGCTCGAATTATTTTAGCACCGGTTACTTTCCGGGTATGAGAAGAGGTGCCTTGTCTTTTAACGAACGAATAACCTGGCTAAGAGAAAGGTCGAATGTTTGGGCAGGATTTGATTATAATCATTATGAACCTAAGACATTTACAACTTTTCAATTGTATATGCCCAAATTCAGTACGATGAGAGCTGAAGTTGGAATGTCAGGTACCATCTTTAAGAAAATGGTCACTTCTGTTTCACCATTATTTTTCAGGGAAACTAACAATGCATTCCGATTCTCCGGATTAGCAGATGTTGTTCATACCCTAAGTTACTGGAATATCAATGCTTCATTAAACTACCCTATTGCGAATAATCATTATCTTTCGATCAATACAGAAAGTGGTTATTATAATACTTCATTTGAGGATAAAACCCGTTTTCACTTTCGTTCCAACCTGAATTACAAGAAGGGTATTTTTAACCTGAGTTCTACCCTGCAATTTGGAACATTTTATATTGGAGAGGCTGTAAATAATTATTTAAGAAGACAGGAATCCCCCAGGGTATTCAGTGTAATTCCAACTATTCGTAAAAGTTTTTATCGGAATAAACTTCGAACAGAAGCTGGGGTAGCATTTATGAATAACTCTTCTTATGGGAACAGTAGCTTTCTAACTGGCAGAGTAGAATATGATGTTTTACCTAAAACCAGTTTTTATTCCTCAATAAATCATAATCGTTTTAACGGTTACCAATTCAGTCTCCTGGAAGTAGGACTCACACAGAAGCTATCTTTACCAAAGGTTGGTGCAATAAACAGCGATTTGGAGGTGATTATTTACAGGGATATGAATCAGAATAATATTTTTGATCAGGGCGATTCGAAAGCTGAAGGTCATCTGATCTATATTAATGATGTCGCCTTTATTTCAGATGCGGGTGGTTCTGCAGTCTATAAAAAACTGCCACTAGACAATTATCGGATCTCTGTAACTAATGATAAAGGTTGGTATGCCCCTGATCAGTATATCAAGCTTGAAAAAAAGAAACATCGAATTGAAATTCCACTGAAAAGAACTGGTACTCTTAAAGGTAGTTTAGTTTTTAGCTTTGATGAGTTTAGTTATGAGATCAATAGAAATCTTCAGGGAATAGCAGTAGTTGCAACAGATGAGAATAATGTAAAGTATATGACCAAGACTAATTTAGATGGTCAGATTATTTTTTATCTCCCAGTTGGTAAATATTCACTTGCTGTTGATGGTGCTAACCTTCCTCCCGAAGTTGAAGCTGAAAAGAATATTCCTTTAGTTGTTCTTGACGCTGAAACACCTCAAAATATTACCATTAAGTTGATTATTAAGCCACGAAAGATCGAAACTAAAAAATTCACATCCCCAAATAATTTGCCTAATAAGAAATAATATTTTCTATTTTTCTGAAACTTTTTAATAGTTTTATCGTAATGATAGATATGAAAAGGTTTCTGGGTTTTGTTGTTTTCTTCTTTTTGGCCTGTAAAATTCAGGCTCAGACTGCTTCTGCATCAATTTCTATCACATTTACGGACGTTCAATGCGCGAAATTTGTAGATCACTGTAAAGAAGATAAAGAAGAAAAAAAGGAAGAAAAAAAGGAAGAGAAAAAGGAAGAAAAAGAAGAAAAAAAGCAGAAAGAAGAAAAAGATGAGAAAGAATATGCTTCAAAAATAAAACCAGGAAAAAAATCTATTTATTTATTACATCCCGAGACCTCACAGGTTCGTCAATTTGAATCTCAAACTGATCATGTAAAGATCTTCTCCCAGGAACATCAGGCTGCATCTAAAATACAAGGTTCTGATTTTTTTGCCACTGCCAATACAAAAAAAACTGAGCAATTAGCTGATTTGAATAAAAAATCTAAAACTACAATTCCTTTGATTGTTTATCAGATTGATCCGCGTTAAGTAGTTCAATATTCATTTTAATCTCCTGATTTTCAAAAAATCTTTTTTTCTTTTACCTAATTCAATCTCAAAAAAGATTGCAATTCAGGGGAATTTATTGTTAGGTTCGTGGAAGAATATACCTAGTAAATTGATTTATCGCTGTTATACTAAGCTTCTATTAATTCCGCACCAAGCAAAATCGTATACACTGAAAACAATCCTTTTTTTAACTTTTTTCTTTTTCTCACATGTTGCTCTTGCTCAGGACGAAGTAATGATTGAAAATGGGATAGAATACAATTCTGTTGAAATGAAACCATTTCTTCACACCCTGCATCAGCAAAATGATTACGTAATTGCATTTCGTGTGGTGCTTCCTTCATCTTACCAAGGATTCAAATCCGATTATTTCATCCTGACGCGCCTAGGTACATATTTCCAGGCCTTCAGGTATAGAGATGAAATGGAAAAGCTAATCTTAACCGATCAATCGCTTGAACTACTATGGAAAAATTTGGTGCAGAATGAACTATTTGCTATGAAGGATGAAAAGGAATTATCCAATTTCTGTCCCAAAAAGTATGATGTTTATCAGTCCTATTCCTATGAATTTACACTGATTTCAAAAACCAGAATGAAAACACTATCTTATTACTATCCAGAACATTATGATGAAGTTTGTTTTGGGATGCCTGAACGAAAAAAGATCATTAATTCTGTTTCTATTATTGATTTGCTTGCACTAAAAAATTGATTGTTTACACTAAAATTTATAAGCTTTATGATTGACGGAATAAACTTTATTACTGATGAGAGTGGGAATACTAAAGCTATTTTGCTTGACCTCATCCAATTTAAAAAGGATAATGTGAGTGCTGCGTCTATTTTAAACGCACTTTCTGATCTTCAGCAAATGATAAATGATGCAGGTGTAGAAAAAAAGGCTCCTAATACCTGGGAAATAGCCAAAGAGAAATTAAAAGGGTTAAAGCCTTGAAATTTCTGTGTTTTTTCTTTTCAATTGAATTTGCTGATGTTTTTTTAATGTGTCCTGATTATTTCTGCGTAGAAAAAATCACTATTTAATTACCTTTCTGTGCTTGAATGGATACATTTATATATTGTTTAAAATAGCTTTATTTGGGATAGCTTTAATTTTCCTAATTTAGCCTAATCATTAAGATAGCCAATGAGTACAACATTTGATTTTGAAAAGCCTATTGCAGATTTGCTATTGCAGATTGAAAAGGTTAAGCAGGTCTCTGAAAAGACAAAGGTCGATATGACTGCAACCATTGCCGAGCTCGAAGCTAAGCTTGATTTTACCAGACATGAAGTTTATTCAAATCTTACAGGATGGCAGAATGTTCAGATCTCCAGGCATCCTGAGCGGCCTTATACTCTTTCCTACATAGAAATGATCTGTGATGATTTCATAGAAATGCATGGTGATCGTACGGTAAGAGATGACAAAGCTATTGTTGGTGGTTTTGCCAGTATTGGCGGTCAGACAGTGATGGTCATTGGTCATCAAAAAGGGGTGAATACCAAGATGCGTCAATACCGTAATTTTGGAATGGCCAATCCGGAGGGTTACCGAAAAGCACTCAGGTTAATGAAACTAGCAGAAAAATTCAATAAACCGGTTATTACATTTATAGATACTCCTGGTGCATATCCCGGACTTGAAGCTGAGGAGCGTGGGCAGGGTGAAGCTATTGCAAGGAATCTCCTTGAAATGTCTGTTCTGAAAGTTCCAATACTTTGTTTCATTGTGGGTGAAGGTGCATCAGGTGGAGCTTTAGGTATTGGAATTGGCGACCGTGTATATATGCTTGAACATACTTGGTATTCTGTTATTTCACCAGAGTCTTGTTCATCCATTTTATGGAGAAGCTGGGACTTTAAAGAAAAGGCTGCAGATTGCTTAAAATTAACAGCCGACGATATGTTTAACAATAAGCTGATCGATGGGATAATTAAGGAACCTCTTGGTGGTGCTCATCATAATCCTGAGGAAATGGCAAAGACCATCCAGATTAAGATCATTGAGGATCTTAAATTGCTTCTTAAACAAGATATTGACCAGGTTATAGCAGATAGAATTGAAAAATTCTGTTCGATGGGTGTTGTAGTAGAATCCTGATCTGATTTTCAGACCTGATTACATATAAATAGTCCCGAATCTTGCTTTTTAGCAGCATTCGGGACTTTAAATTTTGTGACTATAGTTTATCTATTCTATTTCTTCCATTCGAATGTAGCCGGACTTAATCCTTTCTGGTGTTTTCCGAACCCAAACATGGTTGGATTGTATTCACCAACTGTCTGAACGTCATTTCGTTCCGGAATTTGTTGGTCTAAACCAATTCCCCAATAACATGCATTCACAACTAATCTGCGCAAGTCTTCACTCAACAGATCGACTGAAGAACCCATTGTTGTATTAAATATCTTCGCCTTTTTACCACTTGCTGAGCTATAGCTCCTGATCCATGCGACAGGCATGACCGACTTTTCAAAACTCAAAGGTGATGTAGGGGTCATCCCCATAGTGGTTTGGCCGAATGTCAAAACCTGAGCATCAATTGGTAGATTCAGAATGCCATATACATCAGTTGGTGTCCAGATATCTTTTACTCCGCGCAAAATTGGATGATCTTTCACAAGGCCATTGATCAGTGCCCGTGTACCTTCCTTGGTATGTACACCATGATGATTGATCCATGTTTCACCAAGCACCTGCTTTCCAAAACCACCTTCCCAGCCTTTTACCTTGCTGTTATAGCTGTATTTGGCATAAGGGTTTTGCTTATTGCGCGAATAGTTGAATGCATGTGTTGAAGTCCGCAAGGCTACAATTGGTTTCCCGGCATTCGTGTAATCTATAATATGTTTCATTTGTTCGTCAGGCAATTCCCTGAAGCGTAATAACATAACCATCAGATCAGCTGTCTTTAAGTTTTCCAGTCCGGGAATATTTGTCTGATAATTAGGATCAATCAAATTAGTCTTTGGATCTATAGCAAATAATACAGTGCACTTAAAGCCATGACGTTCTGCCAGAATCTTTGCCATCATTGGTAAGCCTTCCTCCGAGCGATATTCTTCATCACCACTAACAAATACAATATGTTTGCCTTTTCCCGGGCCTTCATTCCCCTGATATACAACCCATTGCGGACTATTCTGAGCGATTGCTGATCCGACATAAATGAATAGGATCATCATGATCGCCAGCAATTTGTATGTTTTTTTGTTCTTCATTGTTTTAAATTAAGCAATTTGTTATCAACCAAATTGAAAATTATAATTTGATGTTTCAATTCCTGTGAAGATCTGATTAGGATCTATTTTGTTTATTTTTCTAAAGGATGTTGTTTTAATAATTCTTCAGGGGTATAAAAGCCGGTTTTGTCCATAACTGAAGCTCGTGTGGCTGTAACTTTTTCTGCTGAGATAGCCGAGGCTTTATTGCCAAATGAGTTTCGTACATAGGTCAATACTGCTGCAACTTCATTGTCATTGAGCATTCCCGCAAAAGGAGTCATAGGTACCTGTCCCGGATATTTTTTACCAAGAACATCAATCGGACCATAAAGGCCTTTTAATACCAGTTTGATCAAACGTTCTTCGTTGCCGGTAACCCAGCTTGTGCCTGCAAGAGGAGGGAAGCCAGAGCTTTCCAATCCTTTTCCATTACTCTGATGACAGGTGTTACAGTAGCCATCCCGTGCGTAGATTGCTTTTCCTTTCATGAAAAGATCGCGTTCTGCTCCTTTTAAATCGGTCAGAACAGGTTCTTCTTTTTTAACTATACGCTCATGTCCATTGAGGTGTGCAAGAGATGTTTCATATGCAGGTACCATCCATTCATCAAGGGGGTGTTTTCCAGCTTCCGTTAATATTGCAAGGCCTTTATTTTTTTCAAGCCAGGATGCGGTTACAATGGCTTCTAACCTCACTCTGCCATTAACATCTTTGGCAGCCTGAACAAGTAAGTTTGGCTGATCTGCTACCTGATGGCCTGTATATCGTAAAACACGTACAGCAGCAGCACGAGCTCTGTAGTCTTTTGCCAGAAGCAATTGACGAAGTAATTTTTGGTCGACTTTATTTAAACCCCAGCTTACCCATAATGCTTCCAGCAAATGGTGCTCATAACGAGGATCTTTTTTATCAAGTTTTGCTGCCCATGGTGTAATTGCAGCAAGAACCTGTGAAACCGGGCGACCGCGAAGTTCACGACGTGTTCTATAGCGGGTACGATATTCAGGAAGTTTCAGATTATCTAAAAGCTCGTT
>JBIIWE010000508.1:0-2583 GCA_044339075.1 Daejeonella sp.
GAAAATCTCCTGCATGCTTTCCCTGCGCAACCTGGTTCAAGTCTGCTTCAATACTTACCTTATCGCTAAACCTGTATGCGAGTCCTGCCTTTAAGCTGGTATTTGAAAAATTCGATCTGTAATCAAGCTGTTCATACTGGTAAATATCATTTTGGAGTCCCAGATCAAGTTTTAACTCATTTTTTATGAAGCTTAAGGCCTTGCCTCTCAGGTAAAAACTATAATTGAATTCATTTCTAAGATTCGAAATTTTTGTAGAATCATTGGTTTCAGTAAATGATTGGGAAGGAAGGATTGGGAAAGCACCAAATACATCTTCCTCATTGCGATAGAATTTAAAGCGATCTTTGGTATAGGTTAAAGTATGCGAAAAACGCTGGGTAGGCAATATTTTTTCAGCAGCTTCTGTATCAGGAAGACTGTCGATCCTGCCGATATAATAAAATTGTTTAAAGAAGAACTGAGTTTGACGCCAGATCTGCATAGGACGATCTGTCCTTGTGGCCTTTAAACGAACAGGAACAGCTATTTTATCAATAGGATCACTTTTGAAAATAGTATCATTGGTTGTTGAACCATTTTCTCCAGCCTTTATGGTATTAAAGATCACATCCCCAACAATATTATAGCGTTTATTTGGCGATTCATACCAGGCGAACAAAGCCGCATTCAAATGATCAGCCTTTTGGTTAACATAAAACCCTTCCGCACTTAAACGATTATACATAGCACCCACATTCAGATTGGGCTTAACATTTTGGGAATGAATTACTTTGAATGTTTGCTCCTGAGTTCGGCCATTGACGTAATAAAGCTCTGTATAGGGTGTTCTGGCCCTGAAGAATTTCATAGAGTCCTGGGTCAAGCGATAGGCATCCAGCGAATGAAAACCGGCATCAAACCCAATAGTCTTAGTGGGATTAAAAAGTAGTTCTCTATACGCAAGACCTGCACTTCCCAATCCGACAGTAGGCTTGTCAAATCTGTAAATGGGACTATAATTTTGAAAATTAGCAACAGTGGTATCTATAGGCCGGGTTTGAGTTCCATCCTTTAATATTTTCAGATTAGTATACCGGATATATTTAGAAGTATAGATGATAGAATCCTCTTTCATCTCTTGCCCATCCTGCGTTCCGGTACTCGAACCTTCACGCGAACTTCTTCCTGCACTGCCTCCAACACCTTCTGCCCTGATTGTTCTTTGGGCAAAGACATCAGAGCTGAAAATGGTCAGCAATAAAAAAGAACTGAATACTAATCGTTTGATCATTAAAGTTCCAGAATAAGATCTTTTAAAATCTTTGTCATTTTAGGTTCCGCCTCTTCAGCTGTTTTAATTATCTCTTCAAGTGACACTGCCTTAAGCGTATCCGGAAAACCCTCATCTGTCAAAACCGAAATCGCAAAAACAGGCAATGACATATGATTGGCTACAATAACTTCTGGCACCGTACTCATTCCCACAGCATCAGCACCAATATTACGTAAAAACCGGTATTCAGCTCTGGTTTCAAGATTAGGCCCATTCACAGACACATAAACTCCGCTATGGCAGGCTATCTTGTTTTTCCTTGCTATTTCCATCCCTCTGTCAATTAATTCTCTGCTATAGGGTTCACTCATATCAGGGAATCGAGGGCCAAGCTCTTCAGAATTACGTCCACGTAAAGGATTGTCTGTTTGCATATTTATATGAGCATCAATAATCATCAGATCCCCTTTTTTATATGCAGGATTTAAGGCTCCACTTGCATTGGAAACAAACAATTTCTGAATTCCAAGCATTTTCATTACTCGAACGGGGAAGGTAATCTGCTTCATGTCATAACCTTCATAATAATGCAAGCGACCTTGCATAGCAACTACTCTTTTACCGCTAAGAATACCAAATATTAATTTTCCAGAATGAAATTCTAAGGTAGATATTGGAAAATTCGGAATATTGGAATACATCAATTTATGATGAACCTCAATATCATCTACTAGTCCGCCTAAACCTGTACCCAAAATAATTCCAATTTCCGGCTCAAAGTCGCCGATCTTACCTTTGATATAGTCTTTTGCCAGGTGTAGGTTTTGATGCATATTCTATAATTAAATTATTAAAGGATGTTTTTTCCGGCTCATTAAAATACGTTTCAATGGGAAGGTAAAAAACAGGAATTCCTGATAATTGTTCTTTAAATTCAACTGAAAGTAATCTCAAAGAGTCTTTTTCGGTTGTAATAACCACATTATCCCCGGATTCAAGCTTGTTAAATGCCCGCACAAGTTTAGCGATATTTTTGTCGGTAAAATTATGATGATCAGGATATTCATGGTGGATCACTGCAGGATTATAACGAGACAGTTCTTTAAGTAGTGGAACTGGATTTCCAATTCCTGAAAGAAGTATAATATTTTTAGTGCTGCTCAAAGAAATCATTGGCCTTGAAAGCCGGTCGTCATAAAGAGATTTCAAGGTACCGTATTCCAAAAATGAAAAAAACAGATGTTGGTCTGATCTCAGATGTAACTTTTTAGCAATTACTTGTTTTCTTGATTGATCTATATCAAGTGGACATTTTGTAATAACAATTA
>JBIIWE010000531.1:0-2579 GCA_044339075.1 Daejeonella sp.
TTTTACCGGAGCAATCTTCCTGAATAAGTTCCTTCACCACAGCATCATCCATGACCAGATTGACCAATGAAATGTATTTGATATTGACCAGCAAACGAGCAATGCTAATAGAGATTGGATTACCTTTGTAAACCACAGCTTGAGGAGTTTTTAAAAGCGCTGTTTCAAGGGTTGCTGTACCTGAAGTAACTACTGCAGCTTCAGAATGTAGTAATAAATTATAGGTTGCATTAAAAATGACAGGTATCTTTTTGCCTCCCAGGTACTGCTGATAATCCTTTTCAGAAAACGATGGCGCACCTGCAATCGCAAACTGGTGATCAGGAAAACGATCGACAGTCTTCAGCATCTCAGGCAAAACCTTGTCGAGCTCCTGCCTCCTGCTCCCAGGAAGCAGGGCAATCAAAGGTCTTTCATCCAGTCCATTAGTATTCCTGAATTGAGAATCAGGAGAATTGGATTCAATCGCGTCGAGAATTGGATTACCAACGTAATCAACTTCCATTCCCCATGTTCTATAAAACTCTACTTCAAAGGGTAGAATACAAAACATATGGTCGACGATCTTTTTTATCTTAAGTACCCGCTTTTGGTTCCAGGCCCATACTTTAGGAGAGATATAATAGAAAACAGGAATACCTTGTTTTTTTGCAAAGTCAGCGATCTTTAGGTTAAAACCAGGAAAATCAATCAAAATAAGCACATCCGGTTTGTTTTCCAAAATATCCTTCTTTGCAAATTTGATATTCTTCAGAACAGTCCCCAGATTTGCGATTACCTCAATAAAACCCATGAATGCCATTTCTGAATAGTGCATTTTGAGGTTTCCTCCTTCAGCCTTCATCAGATCTCCGCCAAAGTATTGGAATTTAGCTTCGGAGTCGTGCTGCTTCAAAGCTTTCATCAGGTTTGATCCATGTAAATCGCCTGAGGCTTCACCAGCAATTAAATAATAGTTCATGTATAGGAAAAATTAAAAATTCCAGGTATTTAAAAGAGGAATTGCGTGGTGGGCGGTCATATCAAACTGGACCGGCACTACAGACACAAAACCATTATCCAATGCCCATACATCGGTATCTTCACCATGGTCGTTATTCTGAAAAACACCTGTCAGCCAATAATATTTCCTTCTATTCGGATCTGTTCGTTCATCAAACTCTTCTGCCCATTTCGCATTTGCCTGTCTGCAGATCTTGATACCCTTAATGACTTCTCCTCTCGGGAAATTCACATTCAACAAAGTTCCTAAGGGCAAACCGTGGTTTAATACCTGTTTGGTTATGGATTCAATATATTTTATGCAATTACTAAAGTCAGCTTCATAAGAAAAATCATCAAATGAAAAACCGATGGAAGGAATACTTTCTATGGCACCTTCAACTGCGGCCGACATAGTTCCGGAGTAGAGCACATTGATTGAATTGTTAAGTCCATGGTTGATGCCAGACACACAAAGATCTGGCTTTTTACCCTTAAAAATCTTATTTACGGCAAGCTTCACACAATCAACAGGTGTTCCGGAACATTTGTACATTTCAACCCCCTCATACAGATCTACCTTATCCAAACGCAATGGTTTGCCAATGGTAATGGCATGACCCATACCTGATTGCGGGCCATCTGGTGCCACTACAACTACATGACCAATGGTTTGCATCACTTCAATCAGGACCTTTATTCCAGGGGCTGTAATTCCGTCGTCATTCACGACCAGTATGGTTGGTTTAGATTTTTTCATTGTGACGAAAATACGAAATTTTCCTGTGGTTCCTGTGGTTGGTGAGACGGTAGAATGCATGAGGTCTGAGGCATGAGGTCAGAGGTCAGAGGTATGAAAAGAGCAGTAAATTTCAAATTAACACTACAAAGTCTTGGCTCTTGGTTCCATTTTCTGTTGTCTGTTATCTGTTGTCTGTTATCTGTTGTCTGTTGTCTGAGGTCTGAGGTATGAGGTCAGAGGTATGAAAAGAGCAGTAAATTTCAATTTACCACTACAAAGTCTTGGCTCTTGGTTCCTGGTTCTGTTGTCTGTTATCTGTTGTCTGTTATCTGTTGTCTGTTGTCTGAGGTCTGAGGTATGAAAAGAGCAGTAAATTTCAATTTACCACTACAAAGTCTTGGCTCTTGGTTCCATTTTCTGTTGTCTGTTATCTGTTGTCTGTTGTCTGTTATCTGTTGTCTGTTGTCTGTTGTCTGAGGTCTGAGGTCTGAAAAGAGCAGTAAATTTCAAATTACCACTACAAAGTCTTGGCTCTTGGTTCCTGGTTCTGTTGTCTGTTATCTGTTGTCTGAGGTATGAGGTCAGAGGTATGAAAAGAGCAGTGAATTTCAAATTACCACTACAAAGTCTTGGCTCTTGGTTCCTGGTTCTGTTGTCTGTTATCTGTTGTCTGTTGTCTGAGGTCTGAGGTATGAGGTCAGAGGTATGAAAAGAGCAGTAAATTTCAAATTACCACTACAAAGTCTTGGCTCTTGGTTCCATTTTCTGTTGTCTGTTGTCTGTTATCTGTTGTCTGTTGTCTGAGGCATGAGGTCAGAGGTCTGAAAAGAGCAGTAAATTTCAAATTAACACTACA
>JBIIWE010000509.1:0-2575 GCA_044339075.1 Daejeonella sp.
AATAGCTGTTCAATGATACCATTCACTGTGGCGTAAGCCTGATACTGATCACGACTCTTAATAATGCCTGAAGCATAGACCGATTGTGAAATGGGCATAATTTCAGGCTTTATCTTCTCAACGGATGCCTTACAAGAATAAAGAAAAACTATTAAAATGAATAAAATTCTATGGTTCATTGATTAATTTAATTTTTTAAATCTAAAACTAAATTAGCAATCAAAATATGACTTTGGTCTCATTTTCAATGAAATAAACATTTAACGGGATATGCTGTTTAGTTCTGTAGAAATAATTTAACTTCATCATTAAATATATAAATATGAATTGGGTACTTCTTGATCAAGTTTTATACCTGATCATTCTGACACTTGTTTGTTTGCGGATCATATACGATACCCGAAATAATACAAAAAGCCTGGCCTATTTGTTATTTGCAGTGTTTGTTCCATTTATTGGCATGTTGTTTTATTTTCTTTTTGGAGTAAACTACCGAAATAAAAGAATGTACAGTAAAAAATTGATCGTGAATGTGGAGCAGGCCAATAAATTACGAGATACTATTTTTGAATATTCGCAGCAAACCTTTGAAGAGAGTGAAAAGTCAGTAAAAAGCTTTGAGGAGCTGGCAAACCTACTTCTCAAAGACAATATGAGTCCATTGACCTCAAATAATAGTGTCAAGTTGCTGATCAATGGTGAAAATAAATTTCCTGATCTAATACATGCTCTAAAAGAAGCAAAAAATCATATCCATCTTGAATACTATATTTATGAAGATGACGAGATTGGAAAATTAATTCAATCGGTACTGATACAAAAAGCTAATGAAGGTGTAACAGTCAGGTTTATTTATGATGATTTTGGAAGTCGTTCCATCCGCAAAACTCTGGTTCCGGAAATGCAATCCAATGGCATTAAAGCGTTTCCGTTTTTCAAAATACGGTTCATAACATTAGCAAACAGACTGAATTACAGAAATCACCGAAAGATCACTGTCATCGATGGGAAAACTGCATTTGTTGGCGGAATAAACATAAGCGACAGATATATTAATGATCTTAAAAATTCAAAAAAACTTTATTGGAGAGACACACACCTTCGCATCGACGGACCGGGAGTACAGTATCTTCAGCATTTATTTTTATGCGACTGGAATTTTTGTGCGGATAGTAAACTGGAGCCTGATGATGTATTTTTCCCGCCGCTAAATAAAATGGAGGTCCATGCACATAAAATTGTTCAGATTGCGGCCAGCGGACCAGATTCACAAACGCCTGCTATACTATATTCTATCCTCCAGGCCATCAATCTGGCTACAGAAGAAATTCTGATCAGTACCCCCTACTTTATACCCAATGAAAGTTTACTGGATGCATTATGTGTAGCCTCATTGGGAGGTATTAAAATCAAATTATTGGTTCCTTTAAAATCTGATTCCTCCTTTATTGACCATGCAGTAAGATCTTATTACCCTGAAATTCTGAACGCAGGAATAGAGATCTATCTCTATAAAAAAGGCTTTATGCATGCAAAAACAATGGTTTGTGATCGTAAGATCGCTATGATCGGCACTGCCAATATGGATATCAGAAGCTTCGATTTAAACTTTGAGGTTAATGCCATTGTTTATGATCAAGAAATTGCCAATGAACTTTATCACATTTTCATGGATGACTTGAAGGATTCAGTCAAACTGGATTTAATTACATGGAGTAAACGCCCGTTTTATAAAAAATTGATTGAGAATGCAGCGAGATTGGTTTCGCCGCTGCTGTAATTTGGATATTGCTGTGGAATAAGAGTTCTATTAAACATTGGATGACGATAAAACCTCGTCATTTCGAACATGCGAATCAAATTTTCTATTTCCAATATAAATCTCAGCATGGAGAAATCTGTTGATTGGAAAAATAATTTCAATTAAAAAAATGCTCTTTACTCTACAGATTTCTCCACCTCTCAACAGTACCTTACAATAAAAAATGATACAGGTGTTCGAAATCACGGCAATAAATTCGTCATTTCGTACATTGCAAGGTCTGAGATCAGAAAAAGCAGATTTTATTTTGCCAAAACACAATAATTAAGCAATTTAAGGACGTATAATAGAATAAATGAAAGAGATCAAGGCCATAATCAAAGCATATGATGACTTAGATAAATCCCTAGTACGCGCAGCCATTGCAACAGTGGTACGTGTAGAAGGATCTTCTTATCGACGTACAGGTGCGCGCATGCTGGTATTAGATAATGGTAATTGGCTTGGTGGTATCAGTGGCGGCTGTCTGGAAGGCGATGCGCTTAAACGTGCACGGCTAGCCATTAACAACTCACGTCCTACCCTAATCACCTATGATACCAGTGAAGATGACCCACATCAAATCGGGGTGGGATTAGGTTGCAATGGAATTATTGATGTGCTGTTTTGTCCGCTTGATTTTAGTGATTCCAATAACCCTGTTGAGGTTTTAAAAACCTGTATTCAGGCAAGCAGGGAAACCCATACCCTGATCACCCTCACTGCAATTAATGGCGATTTTGGGGATGTGAATCCTAGTCAGCTAATTCATTA
>JBIIWE010000510.1:0-2569 GCA_044339075.1 Daejeonella sp.
AGGCACAGCTTTTTTGTCATCGCGGTCGACCAGAAGTCGCTGTGAGTTAGTTCTCCACCAACGGTTATTATCTGCAAGATGTTCCACTAGTTTTTCTGTACTTTCATCACCCAGTTTAAGACCTTTAGTCCATTCTGCAGCTTTCTGACCAGTTGCGGTAATCCTGTAAATACGACCCTTGTCTGAGCCATCATATAGTCCTCCGGCTTTTACAGCCTGTTCCGACATCCATTCAGGTGACTCAATCACTCTGCGGTAATAATCCAGCATATAGAGTGCTCCATCCGGACCTACATAGAAATTAACCGGACGGGACCAGGCATCAGTTGAAGTAAGAAACTCCTTGTTTTTTAATATAGCACTTGCTTCAAAACTTGATCCCTTGTCTTTAAGGATGTCCACATGAACAAGGTTGCTTACTGGTTCTGCAATAAAGCTTATATTCTTATCAAATGGGGCAGGGAAGGCACCGCCATCGTATACAGTTATTCCACATCCGGATGTCATTACTCCCACATCAGTGAGTAGCTGCCTGTCTGGATGAGTTGTGGTAGGGAATACTTCGGGAGCATTCAGGTGGTCTGACATGGATTGGATGGAGCTTGAGATTACAAGATCTTTATTCCGTTGAAAATAACGATTTGCAATTACCTCATGATAGCCCTGATTAGAATTATTGCATCCGAACCAATTCCCATATTGATCAAAAGCATGTCCGAATTGGGTTTGATAGGATAGAGTCTCTATCTTTTTCTTATCAGGCATAAACCTGATTGATAGTCCATTAGCATTTTTAGGTAATTTTTGAGCATCAGACGAGCCAGGGAAAATAATTTCTGATCCCTCATCACCGAATTCCTCTTTGTACTCACGGGTTGAAGTTGCTCCCTGATGACCGATATAAATCCAGTTATCAAGTCCGTACATTGGATTATTGGTATTATGCTGAGGATTTGAAAGTGCAAAACCTGTAAGTATTGTGTCACGGATGTCCGATTTTCCATCATTGTCAGAATCCTCGAGATAGAGCAAATTAGGAGCATCAGTAATCAGAATGCCTTTTTTCCATCGCATAAGGCCTGCGGGAAGAGTCAATTTATCGGCAAAAACAATTCGCTGATCCATTTTTCCATCCCCATTGGTATCTTTAAGCAGAATTACATTTCCACTTCCACTTTTATCCAATGGATAACCGTGCATTTCAACAACATACATATTACCATATTCGTCAATTTCCATGTCTACCGGATCTGAGATCAAGGGTTCAGATGCAATTAATTCAATCTTGAACCCATCATCAATCTGGAATGTTAAAAGGGCGTCTTTTGCTGATTTACTGAAAAGGGCAGGGGGTTTATTATTACAACTTGCAGTAATTACAATTAACCCAAAAAGCAGGAAGAAAAACGCAGGACGATACTTAAAATAATATTCATTATACATATTATTCAAGCCCCCCTTTAACATCCGTTCTGTATCCATTGTCATCCCCCATCCTGTAAAATTGTATGTGTAGAAAAATAAGCATTGCTAAAAATTATATTTTTAACTCTTTTTTTTAAAATCGGCATCTTACTTTGGATCGACTGAACGGTAGGCCGCCAGCGCAGCTAGATTACCTTCCCTGCCTGGTTTGCTAATTCCGTGCTCCATTCCCATAAAACCGCGATAACCTTTATCATGCACATATTGTAATACATTCACGAAGTTGATTTCTCCGGAGGTTGGTTCATTACGTCCGGGAGTATCACCTATTTGCATATAGGCAACCTCATCCCATGCGTAGTCAAGTGTTGGAATGATATTTCCTTCCTGAATCTGAACATGATAAAAATCGAAGAGTATTTTCACACTAGGACTACCTACTGCCTTAGCCATAGCATATGCCTGAGGGATCAAATGCAGGAACATTCCGGGATGATTAATCTTGTGGTTCATGGTTTCCATAACCATTACAATACCATGAGGTTCGTAAATATCAGCCACACGCTTCAAAAGCTCAATGGCATTTGCCATTTGGAAATCCCAAGGAAGCTTCGGATCACTCATGCCAAGTACATTATGTATGAACTTTGTGTTCATGCGTTTCGCTACTTCCACAGAGTCACGAACCTCTTTCAGTACATTTTCCCTAATATTTTGATCCCGACCTGCAAAAGTCACTTCTTTAAAATTCATTGTACCAACAAACTGACCGAATTCCATTCCAAGTTGTTGGATAGTCTTACTGATACTTTCCTGTTCTTGAATAGGCCTGCTTTTGAGTCTGGTATTTTCCCAGCTACGAAATCCTTGATCGTATCCCCATTTGATCTGGTCTATAACATCCTTCCCCACAACTTCTTTAAAAATACCAAATTCGGGAGAGAATTTCATATTAAACGGTTTTTCTTTTTTCTGGGACCTTGCCGATGAAGAGACCGGGTCTGCAATTCCAAAAATCAATGCGGCGGCTCCCGCTAGGGAAGTATTTTTAATAAAGGTATGTCGGTTCATAATTTTTCATATTTAATTTAGTTACTTCTGTTGGTTTTCATCCAGACAAATAAATTCACTATTTTAAGGATCA
>JBIIWE010000511.1:0-2568 GCA_044339075.1 Daejeonella sp.
TCCAGTCTGAATATATTCCTCCAATAAATCTTGATTCATATCCTGAAATAATTAAATCATTAGATCAAATTAATCAATATTAATAAAAATAAATAAAATATACCACACCTTTTCTGGAGTGTAAACAAACAATTCAATCTTATATTTTTAAAAAATTCAATTGTTAAAGCATTAGTATGTGTTTCTTTCGATAGTTTAAAACTAATTGATCCTTATCGAAATTGTTTAAGAAAGGGATAAATAGTACATTAATTGAAAATGAAGGAATTCAGAATATCTGTTTATTCTTTATAACTTTATATTTGTCAGTATTTAGCAATATATCGAATGCCCCTAAAAGGAAATCAATTCAGGAATTCAAATTCATTTCGAGACGAACCTACAGCAAAGCCTGCTACAAAACAGCGAGTTTCAGATCAGTCATCAGATGTTATACCAAAGTTTAAGTTTAATGGTGGTCGAGCAATCAAAATAATAGGTCTTTTTTTCCTGATCATTTCCATTTATTTCATGGTAGCTTTTACTTCCTATCTATTTACATGGAAGGATGATCAAAGCTATGTGATGGATGCCAATGGAGGATGGTTCAATTTATGGAAAACTCAGCTGGAATTAACCAAAATGGGCCTAGATCAGCCTGTTGTACAGAACTGGTTAGGTAAATTTGGAGCATTGTTGTCTCATCAGTTTATTTACGAGTGGTTTGGTGTAGCTTCTTTTCTTTTTATCGGTATTTTCTTTATTATAGGATATCGAATGCTGTTCAAGATCAAGGTATTTTCCATTCCAAAAACACTAGCTTATTCTTTTTTCCTGATATTATTTATTTCTGTCAGCCTGGCCTTTTTTCATGCATTTATTATCGATTATCCGCATTATTTGGAAGGAGAGTTTGGCTTCTGGACCAACAGGTTATTGCAGGTCCAGATTGGAAATGCCGGCATTGCAGGTTTACTGGCTTTTGCAGGCCTTAGTGTGCTGATTATTGCCTACAATATAGATTTTAAGTTTCCTGAACGTAATCGGGAAGATAAATATGTGATTCCTGAAACAGATGGCACGAATGTACAGCTCGAAGAAGAAGTTATTTATGACCCGGTTGAGTTTAATCTTCCTAATAAACCCGGACAGTCACCAGTTGGAAATAAATTGAACCAGAATCTTCCGCCAGTCGAAATTCCTGAGAATGATAGTCCTGAGCCTGAAGAACATAAAGCCGTGATTCTTAGTCCCACGAAAAATATACCTCTCGAAACGGCTCAGCAGGTTAATGATGAGCTCAGGGATTCTCCACCTTTAACGATTGAAAAATCTGAAGAAGAGCAGAAATCGTCTGAACTTGTTGAACAGTTCGGAATGTATGATCCTACACTCGATCTGTCTAGCTATAAATATCCTACACTGGATCTTCTTGAAAATTATGGATCTAATAAGATCGCGGTCAATGCAGATGAGCTGGAAGCCAATAAAAATAAAATAGTGGAGACTCTCAACCATTATAATATTGAGATCGACAAAATAAAAGCTACAATAGGTCCTACGGTTACATTATATGAGATCATTCCCGCACCGGGAGTCAGGATTTCGAAGATCAAAAATCTGGAAGACGATATTGCATTAAGTCTGGCTGCCTTAGGAATACGTATTATCGCACCGATGCCTGGTAAAGGTACTATCGGTATTGAAGTGCCGAATCAGAATCCGGAAATGGTATCTATGCGTTCTGTACTGGCAACAGAGAAGTTTCAAAATACAACGATGGATCTGCCAATTGCTTTGGGAAAGACCATTTCTAATGAAGTTTATATTGCCGACCTGTCAAAAATGCCGCATTTACTTGTCGCGGGTGCCACAGGACAGGGAAAATCGGTTGGTATCAATGCGATATTGATCTCTTTGTTATACAAAATGCATCCATCACAATTGAAATTTGTGCTTGTGGATCCCAAAAAGGTTGAATTGACACTTTTCAGGAAAATTGAAAGACATTTCCTCGCAAAGTTGCCAGGGGAGGCAGATGCCATTATTACCGATACAAAAAAAGTTATAAATACATTAAACTCACTTTGTATTGAAATGGATAATCGGTATGACCTATTAAAAAATGGGCATGTACGTAATTTAAAGGAGTATAATCAGAAATTCATCAATAGGAAATTGAATCCAAATGAAGGCCATCGCTTTCTGCCATTTATTGTATTGATTATTGACGAATTTGCTGATTTGATGATGACAGCCGGTAAAGAGGTGGAAACACCAATTGCCAGGATCGCTCAGCTGGCTCGTGCCGTGGGAATTCACCTGGTGATCGCCACGCAGCGTCCTTCTGTGAACATCATCACCGGTACGATCAAGGCTAATTTCCCGGCAAGATTGGCCTTCAGGGTTTTATCCAAAATTGATTCAAGAACTATCCTTGACAGTGGCGGTGCAGACCAGCTGATTGGACGCGGAGATATGCTATTATCTACGGGAAGTGATCTGATCAGAATTCAGTGTGCATTTGTGGATACGCCTGAGGTTGAGCGAGTTTCGGAGTTCATCGGTTCCCAGAGAGGTTACCCATCG
>JBIIWE010000512.1:0-2564 GCA_044339075.1 Daejeonella sp.
CTCATTCGTAATGACGGCAATATAATATCCCGTCATTTCGACAAGCGAACCAAATCATTGAATTCTAACAGATTTTTAACGCGTGGAGAAATCTGTTGATCATAAAACTGCATTTATTGAATATATTTCAATGCCCACCGGCAGGAAGGAATTTGGAATAACAAGCAAACAGAATTTTATTGCGTACTCAGTTTAATCTGAAACAATTTATCCCATTTCTTACCGGTTACAAATAGGCGTTTACCTTTGCTATCCCAGGCAATACCATTCAATACAAATCCATCAAAATCCTTCATGGTTCTGTCTGCATCCGGATAAAGATCCGTAAGATCAATCTCACCTGTAACCTGACCATTTACAGGGTCGATCATAACGATGCGATTCGAATTATAAATATTCGCAAAAATTCTACCATTAATAAACTCAAGCTCATTTAGCTCATTCACCTGCCCATTGTGATCATAAACCTCAATGGATCCTTCCTGCATATAGGTATCCTTATTCAGAATAAAAATTGAATTGCTTCCATTGGTACTGTAAATAACTTTCCCATCATTACATAAACCCCATCCTTCTCTCTGGTACTGGCCCTGAAATTCACGAAGTAATTTAAACGAATTTAAATCAAATTCAAGGTTCAGGTTGTTCTGATAGGTAAGCATCAGGATCTTATCGCCAATAATGGTTATCCCTTCAGAAAACAGATCATCTCTTACCTTCGTCATCTGCAAAATTTTACCTGTAGCTGGATCGGTCTTCCGGAGACTTGACTCACCCAACAAACCATCACTTTCATATAAAAAACCGTTGTGAAATTCTAATCCCTGAGTATATGAACTGGTATCATGCTTCAAGGTCTGCTGAACAGTAAAATTGAATTTTTGGGGTACTAGTGTAGATTTCACTACAATATTAGTGCTGATCTCTTCTGGCTCTGCACTTCCACGGTAAATCTTCGCAGTTATCGACTTAATACCCAATGGAAGTTCATTTGTTGGTACACTTACAGGCTTTTCACCTGCCGACTTCTTTAATTTGACTCCATCGGCAAAATACACAACAGAATCTGCTTTCGCCTTCAGACTAAGCTCTAGATTTACTGAATCACCAAGGTTTACTGAAGTCCCTGCCTCCGGACTAACCCAGCTAGAGGCAGAACTGGTATTGTCTTTAGGTTCATTCGAGCAATTCGTAAATAAAAAAATAGAAGAAAGGGAAAGGCAAATTAATTTATTTCGCATAATTGCATTTTTAAAGTTTCCAGCCAATCTCATGGCCAAAACGCATCTTCAATATGATTAATTTTTGGCTTGCCAAACTTATCAAACAAAACTGAAATTATATCAAATCTTATTTCATTCTGATGGCCCATTAAATGAATGTACTCATCAGCAGCAAGCACCATTTGTTTTTGTTTATCAGGACTTACAAAATCTTCCGGATTTGCAAAAGAATTATTCCTTCGTGTTTTTACCTCAACAAAAATAATAGTAGATTTTTTATAGACGATCAGATCGATCTCCGACTTATTAAACACCCAATTTTCCTCCAGAATCTCAAACCCTAGCTCCTCCAGATATCCCTTTGCCAGCTTTTCTCCATCCCTGCCTAAGATATTATGCCCGGCCATTATTTGACAATCACGGAACCCAGAAAAATAGAAATCCCCTTTTCAACTTCTTTAACCTGCATATAATGCCGCATCAAGATATTCTGATTATCAATATCAGTCTCTGCTTGAATATCATCACGAATTTTCTTAAGTATACGGTCAACCTTACGTTTTTTTAAATGAAAAATTCCTCCCAGGATTGTTAACCTCAGATTTTCACTCTCATTCCTCACATAGATCTTCCTTTTTGCATACCAATTCTCACTTAAAATATAGGGTGAAGACACCATCGATATGGCAAGGTCAGCAATCTCATGATCCGCATGTTTAATAAAATCCTGTTCTGAAGGTAATGCACCGTTTTCGAGCTGCTTTTTATATTCATCAATGATTCTGACACACAAGATATTTTCGAAACTAACATCGGCCAGATTGGCAATAATATAGGGCGCAATATAGGTGTCGGTAATATCATCCCAATGCACTAATTCATGCCCATAATTCAATAAAAGACGAACTATTTCCCGTTCCTGCTTTTCATCGGTGTCGGAAATTCCGGGAAGTTCAGGCTCAATGGAAACAGGAACAGTATCAGGATTATTTTGAGGTGAATAGCTATTTGTGTCCTTTTTAATCTTTCCTAAACGAATCTTATTTAACTCTGAAATAAGTACCCTTTCTTCGATCTGAAGCAGGGAGCTGCACTCTCGAACAAAAACTGAGGCTTTGATACCATCAGGAATCTTCGCAATACTCTCTACTACCTCACGGATGATTCCCGCCCTCTTGATGGGGTCATTTCCGGCATCCTTTAACAGAATTCCGGTCTTGTATAAAATAAAATCCTTTTTATTCTGATCAATATGCGTTTTAAAGGCAGCACTCCCAAATTTCTGCACATAAGAATCAGGGTCATGGCTATCCGGAAAGTTTACCACCTTTACGTTCAATC